>MHBW01000009.1 GCA_001816385.1 Candidatus Blackburnbacteria bacterium RIFCSPHIGHO2_01_FULL_43_15b | reverse complement strand
GTTCCCAGGCAAGACTTATCTTTGTTAATTGGTTCACTTCCATATTCTACTGGAAGTGTCGGATTTGTACGGAGAATATTGCGAGAACTTGACTAATTATACACCACGAGTTAAACTAGAGATCAGGTTAGAGATGGAAGGTAACCGGTGGGACTGCTCCCGCCGTTTTTTGTAAATAATGGCAGCTTTAGCAAGAACAGAATTTTCATCAGCATTAAATGCGATAGTGCAAGAATCAGGTTTGGGTGCAAGCCTGATTCTGGATACTATTAAGCAAGCAATTATTGCAGCCTACAGACGCGATGCGCGCGAACGCGGTGAAGACGTCGAAGAAAAAGAATTTGACGCCACGCTTGATCCAGAAACCGGAGAAGCACGGGTATTTTTGATAGAGGATGGCAAAAAAGAAGATATAACCCCTCCGGGATTTGGACGCATCGCGGTCCAAACTGCAAAACAAGTTATCTTGCAAAAGATTCGTGAAGCTGAAAAAGATGCAATTTTGGCTCAATATGAGAAAAGAATTGGGACTTTAGTCTCTGGAACTGTACTTCGCTTTGACGGACCTAATGTTAGAATTGATATTGGCAGAACTGAGGCTATTCTTCCTCCCCAAGAGCGAATTCCAAATGAAAAGTTTAATTTAAATCAGCGTCTAACCTTTTTATTAAAAGAAATCAGAGAAACCGAGCGCGGCCGGGAGCTTATTCTTTCCCGCTCTGATCCGGAAATTGTCGTTAAACTCTTTGCCCGCGAAGTTCCGGAAATTGGTTCAGGTAGCGTCGAAATTCGTGCCATTGCCCGGGAGGCAGGAAACAGAACTAAAGTCGCCGTCCATTCCACGCAATCTGGAGTTGATCCGGTTGGTTCTTGCGTTGGACAAAAGGGAGTTCGTGTTCAGGCGGTTATCGGGGAACTTAACGAAGAAAAGATTGATGTTATTCCTTTTTCAGAAGACCAAGAACAATTTATCGCCGCGTCGCTATCGCCTGCTGAAGGCATCTCGGTCAAACTAGACGAGAAAAATAAAGAAGCTAGAGTAAAAGTTCCTGAAGATCAGTTGTCGCTGGCGATAGGGAAAGAAGGTCAAAATGTACGCTTGGCCTCACGTTTGACAAACTGGAGGATAAACATTGAGGGAACTTCTGTGGAGAGAGCAGCACAAGTAGAGGAGACTGTGCATCCGATAGAACAAGCAGAAAAAATCGAGGAAGCAGAATCTGCGGAAATCAATTCAGAATCCGTAGAATCCGAGAACAATGAGAAGCAGTAATCTTCTCTATACCAACTATGGCGTTACAGCAAAGACCACCTATTGTTTCAGTACTGGGTCACGTTGACCACGGCAAAACCAGCCTTCTTGATCGAATTCGAAATACCTCAGTGGCTTCCCGCGAGGCCGGCGGAATTACCCAAAGCATTGGGGCTTGGATGGTAACTACCAAAGGCGGAAAGAAAATCACATTTATTGATACTCCCGGGCATGCGACTTTTAATGCCATGCGTTCCCGAGGAGCGAAAGTGGCGGACTTGGCTATATTAGTAGTGGCGGCAGATGATGCGGTTATGCCCCAAACGAAAGAATCTTTAACGCATCTTCGTGAGGCTAACACTCCATTTATTGTGACTATAACCAAGATTGATTTGCCTTCGGCTCAGCCGGAGATGGTGAGAGGTCAATTAGCTCAAGAGGGCGTATACCTGGAAGGTCGGGGAGGAGATGTCACGGCAGTTGAGGTTTCTTCAGTAACCGGGCAGGGCATTGAGGAGCTTTTGGAGCTGATTACCCTAACGGCGGATTTACAGGAAATTAGTGCTGATCCAGAAGGGCCGGTGGAGGCTGTGGTGATAGAAACCGAGCGTGATAGCCGGCGCGGGCCGGTAGTTTCCTGTGTTGTCAGAAACGGGACTTTAAAGGTGGGAAGCGATATTGTGGCTGAGTCAAATATCAGAACTAGAGTAAGAGGTTTGTTTGATGAGCAAGGTAGATCTGTTAAAGAAGCCCAACCTGGTTTACCTATTGAAATTTTGGGTTTTAAGCATCTTCCTTCTGTGGGTTCTATGCTTACCACTGGCCAAGTTACCCTTACTCCCTCTCTCGGTCTGGTTCCTGCCCCCCATCACCTGTCCCCCATCACTAGAAAGAAACAGGGGTTTTGGATTATTTTGAAGGCTGACACAGCTGGTTCCCTGGAGGCTATCCAAGGACAGTTGGGGAGCAAAGTTGGCATAACCTTCTCGGGTGTGGGGGATATAGCTGATTCAGATATCGCATTAGCGTTTTCGACCCGATGTCCCGTAATCGGGTTTAGTGTTAAGGTTTCAAAAGATATTCAAAAATTGGCCGACGAGGAAAATGTAAAAGTTTATACATATAGGATAATTTATGAACTGCTATCAGATGTGGAGAAGTGGCAAAAAGAATTAGAGGAATCCCAAAGTGAAAAAATAATAGGTAAAGCGCAAGTTATTGCCCAATTTACACATGACAAAGTTTCAAAAATTGCCGGATGCAGGCTTTTGGATGGCAGGATAACTAAAACAGACAAAGTAAGGCTAGTTCGCGAAGACAAGAATTTAGGCAATGTGCGTATCTCTTCTTTAAAGAAGCAAAGACAGGAAGTTGATAAGATCGACCAAATTGGCGAGGAGTTCGGGACGTATTTCGAGCCTCAGATGGACTTCCGTGTCGGCGACACCTTCGAAGCCTACATACCTCCAAAAGCCTTAGCAAATTAGATTGTTGACAAAGTTAGCTAACTTAGCTAAGATTGAGTGGATATGATAATAGCCAACATCCACGAAGCCAAAACCAACCTTTCTAAGCTTCTTGAGCAAGTAGCGCAAGGAAAAGAGGTAATCATAGCTAAAGCTGGCAAGCCAGTTGCTAGGCTTGTGCCGCACAAAGAAGAACTCCAGCCTCGTATGCCGGGTGCCCTGAAAGGGAAAATTTCTGTCCCTGATGATTTTAATGACGAAGACGAAGAAATAAACAAGCTTTTTTATGAAAGTGATGATCTTTTGCTCTAAGAAGGATGAAATATCTTTTGGATTCGCAAATTTTTCTTTGGTGGCTGAATGATGACAAAAGGTTAAAAGAACCAGTAAGACAAATTTTGTCCAACCCCAGAAACACAATCTACGCTAGTGTGGTAACTGCTTGGGAAATAAGCATAAAGCTGCAAGCAAAGCCAAACTTCAAACTCCAAAAATCTCTCAAGAAGACGTTTCTACTTTCAAAGTTTGGTGTTATGCCCGTTACATTCAGTCACGTTTTAACTCTGCATAAACTTCCAACGTACCACAAAGACCCTTTTGACCGAATGCTCATTGCGCAAGCAAAAATCGAAAAATTAAAACTTATTACCTCTGATGAAAAAATTTGGAGGTACGACCTCAAACTTCTAAAGGCCTAAGCTCCCAAGACTTGACTTACTATCGGCTTTGAGATATAATCTCAGCCTAGTATTTTGGTATTTGCAGAATTCATTCTGTGCTCTGCGCGAATTGAAATTCGCTACTGCAAAACGAGCACATTAAATAAGTATTAAAGGCAGCATTTCTGGTGTGTCACAGTCGAGTAGTTGTGGTGACCAGAAAGCTGTCTTTAAGACAAACAGGAGTAAAGAGTGAACGGTCAGGATTAGCCCACAGCAAGACGGCCAACTTTTCGGGATTGTCGGACTCCCAAACCAGACTATTGCGTTTGGCCTGTAGTTAATGTATAATGCCACCAACGAATATGCAAAATTTAGACTTAAAAGGTTTCCAGCAAGCACTTTCTGAGGCTAAATCTGTGGTTATCCTCATGCCTGAAAAACCTAGTCTTGATACTGTAGCCTCTGCTACAGCTTTGAGCCTGGTTTTAAGCCAAGACAACAAAGAAGTTACGGTTGCTTGTCCTTCTCCTATGCTTGTTGAGTTTAATCGCCTGGTTGGTGTGCAAAAAGTTACCGATTCTATTGAAAACCGCAATTTAACGATCTCCTTCGAAGATTATGAAGCGACCAACGTTGAGCGGGTTTCCTACAATATTGAAAATGGCAAGTTTATGCTGGTTATTGCTCCAAAAACCGGAACACTGGCTCCAAATAAGGATCAAGTTGTAGTAGGCTATCGTGGAGTTGCCGGAGATTTGGTTATCGTAGTTGGTACGCCTAGCAAAGACGCTTTAGGCAAGTTTAACCAGGAAAAAGAACTTTTTGTTGAGGGCTCAAAAGTGGCCTTGGTCAACAATACCCCAGTTTCCGGATTTTCTTCCGCTTCTGAGCTTATCTCTCCTGATGCCTCTTCTATTTCTGAGGCGACCTTAAGAGTCATAGAAGGTTTGAATTTACACCTTAACCCGGATATTGCGACAAACTTGCTTGCCGGTTTGCGAGCTGGTACTGATTCCTTCCAAAAAGCAGTTGCGGCAGAAACCTTTTCTGCTGCTTCCCGCTTGGTAAGTGCCGGAGCAAGATTGGATTCTCAAGGCACAACACCCAATAGGATACAAAGCCAACCTCAAGCAGAGAAACCACCTGCTTCTTGGATTGAAGAACCCAGAATTTTAAAGGGAAATACCCTGCCCTAACGGCAGCAATTTTCAATTTCTAAGATTAAAAATTGTAAATTGAAAATTTTTCGAGTATAATACTTGGAATAACGGATGGATTCTAGGTCGCACCCACAACTGCTCCACGGGGCTTCTTGGAATCACATGACTAGAGTATGGCATTAACTTCAGACGAAAAGAAAAAAATTATTGATGAGTTCTCCGGCGGGGCAGGAGATACAGGAAGCCCTGAGGTCCAAATTGCGCTTCTTACTGAACAGGTAAAACGGTTAAGCAAGCACTTAACAGAGCACAAAAAAGACGTTCATTCGCGTCGCGGACTTTTATCCATGGTTGCTAAACGCCGACGCCTTTTGTCATACCTTGAGAAGAGAGATGTCAACAGGTATAAAGAGATAGTCACAAAATTAGATTTAGCAAAGTAAACGGTCACAACGAGTTATTTTATGTCAGATCGGAAAATCATTACCCAAGAAATCAGAATTGGAGATAAAGTTGTTACCCTTGAACACGGGCGTTTTGCCGAACAGGCAAATTCTGCTATTGTGGCACGTCTTGGAGATACAATGGTTTTTGCCAGCGTGGTTTCTTCACAAAACGATACCAATCTTGATTATTTTCCACTTACAGTTGACTACACGATGCGGCTTTATGCAGGCGGAAGAATAAAAGGCAGCCGTTGGGTCAAGCGCGAAGGACGTCCATCGGATGAAGAAATTTTAACCAGCCGCCTTATTGACCGTTCAATTCGCCCCCTGTTCCCCAAGAGTTATAAAAAAGAAGTTCAAGTTATTACCATGGTTTTGTCGGTTGATGGAGAAAATGATCCGGCTGTGTTGAGCATGGTGGCTGTATCTGCTGCGCTTGCTACTTCCTCAATTCCATGGAAAGGGCCGGTTGGCTCTTTGCGAATTGGAGAAAAAGATGGGATTTATTTTGCCAATCCGACAGATTCAGAGCTTACCTTCTCTGATATGGATTTGGTTATGACTGCCAACAAAGAAAGCATCTTCATGATTGAGGCAGGAGCCCAACAGGTGCCGGAAGAAAAAATTCTGGGAGCTTTGGACTTTGGCTTCAACGAGGCTCAAAGCATAATCGGAGGAATCGAAGAATTGACCAAAAAAGCGGGTAAGAAAAAAGATGAATTTACCCAAACAGAAGATGAAGAGCTTATCGATTTAGTTTACAAAAAATACGGTGATCAGATTTTGGAGTTCGCCCGCGTTAACGCGGTTAAAGAAGGCGGCAGCCGCGACACGGAATTAATTGATGCTGTAACCAAAGAAGTAGGAGTGGAAAAGACTCCTTTGATTGCTGGAGCTGTGGAGAAAGTAATGAAGAAAAAAATCCGCGAGCAAATTTTGTCCGGAACCCGCCTTGATGGGAGAAAACACGACCAAATTCGTCCTCTCTCTGCAGAAGTTGGCATTTTACCCAGAACTCATGGATCGGCAGTTTTTGCTCGCGGTCAAACCCAAGTTGTGACTGTGGCGACCTTGGGTTCTCCAAGAATGTCCCAACTTCTAGAAACGGCAGAAGGAGAAGAAACAAAACATTACATACATCATTATAATTTCCCTCCGTATTCGACCGGTGAAACAGGGAGAGTTGGCGCCCCGGGGCGGCGCGAAATTGGACATGGAGCCTTAGCTGAGCGCGCTCTTATTCCGGTTATTCCCTCTGAGGAAGAGTTTCCGTATACCATTCATCTGGTTTCTGAGGTTATGTCTTCCAATGGTTCGACTTCTATGGCTTCAACCTGTGGTTCAACACTGAGCTTGATGGATGCCGGTGTGCCGCTGAAGGCTCCGATTTCAGGTATTGCCATGGGTTTGGTAATTGAGGGAGAAAATGTTGCGATATTGTCAGATATCATGGGGATAGAAGACGGAAACGGCGATATGGACTTTAAAGTTACGGGATCGAAAGAAGGAGTAACAGCCATTCAATTAGACGTTAAAACTTCTGCTTTGACTTTGCCTATTTTGGAGCGAGCACTCAAGCAGGCACGAGAGGGAAGAATACAAATTTTGGAAGTCATGACCGCTGCTATTGACCAGCCTCGGGGCTCTATCTCTCAATATGCACCAAAGGTTGTACTTGTCCGCATACCAGTTGAGAAAATCGGTGAAGTTATTGGTCCAGGTGGACGAGTTATTAAAAAAATTATGGTTGAAACGGGAACCCAATTGGATGTTGAAGATGACGGATCTGTCACTATTACCGGTGTTGATCCGGAGGGAGTTGCCCATGCCCGCGAATGGGTGGAGGGGTTAGTCAAAGATGTCCAACCCGGGGAGATTTACGAAGGAGAAGTTGTGCGCATTCAGCCGTTTGGTGCATTTGTCCAGGTTTTGCCGGGTAAAGACGGTTTAGTGCACGTTTCCGATATGGCTGAAGGTTTTGTCCAAAATCCTGAAGATGTTGTCTCAATTGGAGATAAAGTTCAAGTTAGGGTTAAAGAAGTTGATAATTTGGGAAGAATTAACTTGTCAATGAGGATGGATCCGGCGACAGATAAGCCAAGAGAAGAAAGAGGCGGTAGAGGTCGAGACGACTCGCCCCGCTCGCGCTTTGGCCCACCTAGACGCGAGGCTGGTGAAGTGGGTAGGCGAAGCTTTGGTCCCAGACGTGGACCAAGTGTGTTTGACGACAGACGTGGAGGAAGCGCAAGAGGTCGTGGCGATGACCGAGGCCCCAGAAGGCCAGCTGGCCCTAGACGCGAGCGATCTGAAGGAGAGCGTGGCTCTCGACAAGAAGGTGGAGTTGGTGGTCCTCATTTCCCAGCTTCCCGTCTAGTTCCTTCTAAAAGAAGATTCTAATCCTTGCTTTTCTCTTACTTTCCTAATACCCTTTACAAAAGAAGAGGTGTAAACATTATCGCATGGATAATAAAACTCTACTGTGGTTTGTTATTGCAGCACTGGTTTTAGGTGGCGGGTATGTAGGGTACAATTATCTCAGGGATAGCAACCCAAGTTCTCCCACGGTTTCTTCCTCAACAACAAACCCCACAGCTTCTTCAAGCGAACAAATAAATGTGATTACAGTTAACTATACAAATAATGGGTTTGAGCCAAAGGCAATAACAATTAAGTTTGGAATGAAGGTAACTTGGGTGAATAAAACTGATAAAATAGCGACTGTCAGTTCGGGCCCTCACCCAACACATACGGATTACCCGCCGCTTAATTTAGGCAAATTTAATCCAGGAGATTCCCTTTCCTTAGTTTTTGACAAAGCCGGAACTTTTGAATATCACGACCACCTCAATCCTGGCGAAAAAGGAACCGTTACGGTTCAATAGCCCCTCTTTTACTTTATTCTTACGTTAGACTCGCTTCTTTCTTAATCGTCTCTATTAACTTAACAGTTGATGAGTCGCGAATTTGTGAAGTCAAGCAAAAAATTGAAAGGGCTTGTTTTAGCATTATCAATTGTCAGTGTTGTTAATTTAGTATTGCCTTATGTATTTGCAGTACAAGTCTATGCTCAAGAAACACCAGCCGTTCAAGCGTCAGCTACTCCAGAACTTACTGTAATTGCTACCCCTGATACTAATCCAACTGTCGTTCCAACTCCTGTTTCAACTCCAACAGAGTCTCCATCTGAAGCTGCGGTTCCTTCAGAAAATCCCAGTCCAATACCAACAGCCAGTGAAGTTCCTGCTCCAACTGCTACTCCTCTTCCAAGCTTGATTCCTTCATCCACTGTTGTCCCAAGTGCCCCTGCTCCATCAGTTTGGAAAGATTTAGGTTTATCCCGCCTAGGCGGGGTAAGCCCGGTTTTTGAGACTATTAATAATGTAGAAATTAGTAAAGATTATACTGCTCCTCAAAATGATAAGGTGAAAATTAACTTTACCAAATTGACTGAGACTGTGGGGAAACTAACTATTAAAGAAATTAAATTGTCCCAAGGTCAAGTAGAGCAACTTGAAGCAGTTTCAGATACAGCTTATGACATAACTTCTACTATGGCTGATGGTACTTTTGCTTATGATTTAACCCTGCCTTTACCAGAGCAAGCCAAAGGCAAAAAAATAGAAATTAAATCTGCTGAAAATACTGATGAATTATTAACAGCGGAAAAAGTCAATGAAACCAAAGAAGAAAAAGTGGATACCATTACTATTAAAGACTTAAATCATTTTACAGTCTTTGTTATCACCACCCCAGACCCTGACACTACTCAAAAGGTTTTGATAAATGAAGTAGTCCCAAATCCTCTGAATGGGGCAGAATGGGTTGAGCTTTTTAATAACAGCACTCAAGCTACAAACTTAGGGGTGGGAAGCGGTTGGACTATCAGAAACTCTTTAGGTGATACTCAGTCTTTAAGCTCTTTAGGCACTATTCCTGCTGCGGGCAGGGTGGTTTTTGAGGCTCCTGCTAATTGGTTAAGCAATACTGCTCCAGAAACCATCACTTTGTCAAATGAATTAGGGACTGTGGTTGACTCAGTGACCATATCTTTAACCTCCCAAGGTTTTGCCATTGACCATTATCCTTTGGCTAACGAATCAGTTGGAAGGAAAACAGATGGAGTTGCGCAGTGGACTATCTTTACTGCTCCCACCAAAGGCACAGCTAATGTTTTGCCTAAAGCAGATACTGGCCTTTCTGAAACAGGCCCGGTTAATCCAAACACAGGTTTTCCATCCTGGTATAAAGACTCTCGTGGTTTGGCCATTGACTTAATGGAAGCAGCTGATGGTTTTGGCATCTCTGATCCTGTTGATCCTAGCAATCCTTTTTCAGAGCAGATCGGCTTTAACGCTGAAGGATTCTGGTGGTCAGCTGAGGCATCAATTGACCGCCCCATTGGCACACGCACCATACTGGTGTTGGCAGTTGAGGCTGCCTTTGCAGGAGAAGCAGCAGTTGATGGGGAACAATCAGTGCAAAACAGGCTCAGGTACAGGATTGATGGGCTGGTGCCTGGTGAAACTTATACCATAACCCATCCTTTTGGTGATGTAAAAGAAGTTGCTGAGGATGATGGGACAATTAATGTCACTGATGATATTGGATGCTTTGCAGGAGGCGGGGTGACCTGCAACCAAACAGCTGTTCCTAACTTTGCTACAGCGCTTAATGGTTCTGTTGGGCCATTCTTAACCTGGGATACATTTAATACTAATCCAGCTTTAACTGATCCTCAACTTATTAATCCTGCCAACTTAGGCAGAAGATATGTGGGCAATCCCAGTATTGAACACATTGTAACAGGCAGCCCGACAGGCAATAACTTCTTCAGAGTCCAGGGCAAGGATGTAGGTGGTCCTGGGGTTAACCAAATTGAAACAAGTTTATTTGCAGTCTCAGGAAGACTGGCAGATGCAAACGCTCCTGTGATTACCCTGTTTGGTACTAGTCCGGTAAACGTAAATCAAAATGCTGTTTATACTGATGCTGGCGCAACAGCAATTGATGACCTGGGCGGTAATTTAACCGGAAGCCTTGAAGTTAGCGGTTTGCCTGTTGATACTTCAACTCCTGGAGCAAAAACAGTGACTTATACTGTAACTGACAGCGCAGGACGCACATCTCAAGCAACCAGAACAGTCAATGTAGTTGAAACGCCGGTTTTAGACACTACTGCTCCTGTTATCACAGTTCTTGGAGACAATCTAGCCTTTGTCACTGTTGGCACACCTTATACTGACAGTGGAGCAACAGCCTTAGATAATGTTGACGGGAATATTTCCGGGAGTATTGCCACCACTGGTCTACCTGTCAATACCTCTGCGGTTGGCACATTTACAGTTACTTATAATGTGTCAGACGCAGCAGGTAATGCAGCAACTCCAGCAATAAGGATAATTAAGGTGGTAGCAGATACCACTGCTCCTGTAATTACCATACTGGGGTCAAATCCTGTCAATATCTTTACAGGCGCTCTTTACGCAGATAGCGGTGCTACAGCTTTAGATGATGTTGACGGAGATATTACCGGAAGTATTGTTACCACAGGATTGCCTGTTGATACTTCAATTGCAGCTACTTTTACTATTACTTATGAAGTAGTTGATCAAGCTGGTAATCCTGCTATTGCCAAAAGAATTGTTAAGGTGGCAGAGAGTTTGCCTGCCGGCCTTTCTGAAACAGGCCCGGTTAATCCAAACACAGGTTTTCCATCCTGGTACAAAGATTCTAATGGTTTGGCATTGGACTTAATGGAAGCATCTGATGGTTTTAGTATCTCTGACCCAGTTGATCCAGCTAACCCTTTCTCACAGCAGATTGGTTTTAATGCCGAAGCTTTCTGGTGGTCGGCTGAGGCAGCTGTTAATCAAGATGGCATTAATGCTTTGGTGGTGAATGCTATGGAAGCCGCTTTTGCTGGAGAGTTTGCAGTGGATGGGGAGCAGTCTGCTTTTGGCAGGGTCAGGTTTAGAATTGATGTGCCAACTCCTGGCACTTACACTGTTAAACATCCTTTTGGCACTGAAACGTTTGTGGTGGATGCAGTTGGCCCAGGCCCGGAAATCCGTAATGCTGGCATTGGCGGGGGAGAACCAGATTTTGGCTGCTTTGTTTGCAATCCCAATAATTTCAGCTTAGCCCTACAAAGCCAGATTGGACCATTCCTAACTTGGGATACATTCAGTAGCGATCCTGCTTTGACTGATCCTCAACTTACTAATTCTGGCAATCCTAACAGAAGATATGTGGGTAATCCTTTAGTAGATCATGCCATCAAAGGCAGCCCTGTTGGCCAAAACTTCTTTGAAATTACTGGTCCTGGTGGAATTAAAGCCTTTACTGAGCTGTTTACTGTTAGTGGAAGATTGGCAGATTTCCAGTCTCCAATTATTACTTTAAGTGGTGACAACCCTGTTGTGGTCATACAAGGGGGAGTTTATCAAGATGCAGGGGCAACTGCTTTAGATGACTTTGATGGAAATTTAACTGCCAGTATTCAAGTGACTGGTTTACCAGTTGATACCTCTATACTGGGTGCAAAAACCATCACCTATACTGTTTCTGATAGAGCAGGTAATACTGCTATTGCCCAAAGAACTGTTAATGTGGTTGGGTCAAATCCTCCTGCAGATACCACAAATTTAGGTGGAACTGTTGTTGATATTAGGCTAGGCCAGGCTGACGTGGATAGCTTGTTGGAGCTGGACAGCGGCGCTGCTTTGGACTTGGCCGGTAATTTAAGCGTAGCCACAACAGATGGTGTAATCACTATTGCTGGTTTGCCAAAACTGCTAAGTATATTTTCTAATGGTGATCTGGTGAATCAAAATCTAACCTTACCTCAAATTATTGGTGATAAATTGGTTATGGTAAGTAAGGCAGTCAGGTTAAACTCCGGCCCCAGCGGTTCATTAATTACCTTATTCAATAAAAACCTGTCAACTGTTAAGTTATCTATAGTAAGTGGAACAACAGTATTAGGAGAAAGTAGCTGGAACGGCAAGGTCAATCCTCCTTCTACTGTTACAAATACCGGTACTGCGCCTAGCGGGTTCAAACTCGGTAATTTTGCAATTGAGGTCGGTTATCCGGAAGGAATCCTGCTTTTTGACCAACCAGTCACCATCCTTTTATCAGGCGTCAATGGTCCTGTCGGATATAAACCCTCAGGCTCTGACACTTGGGTTAAGATGGCAAATTGCTTGGGCACTTTTGACAGTCCGCTTAAGCCAGTTTTTCCTGGGGAATGCGCAATTTCTAATGGAGTAGATACCAAAATCTACACATATCATTTAACTTCTTTTGCCAATTTACAGGAAATTCCCCCTGCTTCCACCCCAACCCCAACACCAGCTATTGTAGTAGCAAACTCATCTAATACAGCCACTAACACTAATACAACTTCATCCAATTCTAATCTCTCTAACTCTTCCTCAAACAATACTTCTAACAACCCTTCTGCTCCTGTTTGTTCTGATTCCAAACCAGGCAGTGCTCCTATCTTGCTTTCTGCAGTCACCAGCGGTCCTAACCAGGTGACATTAACCTGGTCAAAAGCATCTGATCCTGTTTCCCATTATTCCATAGTTTATGGCTTGTTGGCAGGCAATCCTATTTATGGAAATACTAATGTTGGGGGGAAGGGTACTACCTCATATGTAGTTGGCGGTTTGTCTGGCGGAACAACTTATTACTTCAAAGTCAGGGCAAGCAATGGCTGCAATGGCAGTGAATATTCAAATGAACTGTCTGCCGCACCGGACGGAGGAACAATAAATAGTCCTGCAATAGGATTTACCCGGGGGTTATTGGGTGCTCAGACTGAAGAAGAAACGAAGACTAACGAGTCTGGAGTCTTAGGTGCCAACGTAAATGGACTTGCTTCAAAGAGCAAAGGAACCTGGGCAATACAGCTAATGTTGGCAGCTTTAGCAGCTTTGGGTGTTGTTTATTTTAAGTTCTTCTACAAGAAAAGGTTAAATGGGTAGCAAAGTCTTATCAGTATTTTTGATTTTAGTTATTGTTTTTTCGAATGGATTTTTAACTTTGGCACAGATTGCTTTGGCTGCTCCAACTGGTGAAAATAAAACGTTTTATTTTCGAAATCAAAGCGCTCAACTGGCTGATAGCCATATTTTAAGCACAACTCCTCCATTAGCAGGGAACTCTCAGGTTACTTCTATTGCCAGCACTGACTCTCCAACATTCCGGCATTTTCATCCAGGAACAACCAATCCCCAGCATATTTTTACTACTGAACCAGCTCATAATCCGCCAGCAGACTCAGCATCCTGGATTTCTGATACACCGCTTAACGGAGCATTCCAATCAGGCAGTTGGAGATTTATAGTCCATAAAAATGACAATATCAAAGGTGAGGTTTCAGTTCCCCATTTTAATATTTACTCAAGTCCCAGCAATACCAGTTTAGATCAGGCTACTTTTCTTTTTGATGTGGAAGGGCCTGACTGGTGGACATCAAGTGATGAGCAGCTTAATTTTTCTACATCTGCCTTGAGCCAATTTGAACTTAATAATGCATATTTGGTAGTGCAGCTTCTTGACCATTGTAAATCTGGCTGCAATGGCGGGAAAATCATGACAGTTTTTGAAGATGGTTCAACCGGAACAACTCAGACCAGGATAGAAACACCATTATTTGTCTCTGCTGGCAGCAATGAACCTGTGCCCCCGCCTCCTGCCCCAGCCCCAGAACCTCCTGCACCTCAACCTCCAACACCTCCTGCAGATACTACTGCCCCTGTGATTACTATTTTGGGTGACAATCCTGTAACAGTCTTTTTAGGCTCTACTTATATAGATGCTGGCGCTACCGCCCAAGATAATATTGACGGTGCTGTTTCTGTTGAGACAACCAATGCAGTGAATACTGCTGTTTTAGGAGGATATTCTGTGATTTACAAAGCTACTGATAGCGCAGGTAATACTTCTGTTCCTGCTATCAGGACTGTGAATGTGGTAGCACCACCTGCCCCGGTGCCTCCGCCTCCTGCCCCAGCCCCAGAACCTCCTGCACCAGAGTTACCTGCACCTCAACCTCCAACACCTCCAGCTCCAGCACCAGACGGTACGGGGTCAGCTTCCAAAAACTCTCCTCCAGTGGTTGAACCCATACAACAGCAAACCATCACTGTTGGCGCACCAGTCTCCTTTAAAGTGATAGCCACTGATCCAGATGGAGATCCCTTAATTTTTTCTTTAGGCCCTAATGCTCCGGTAGGTGCAACAATTGATCCTAAGACAGGAGTTTTTTCCTGGCTGCCGCAAGTATTGGGTACAACAAACTTTGATATTCTGGTTTCTGATGGTGTTAATACTCCGGTTACCACCGGGCATTTGATTGAGAACCGGAACTTAGGACCTGATGATATTTTAGGCACAGCAGATGATATTTTCATTGGCGGAATGGCTACCTGGGGAATGGTCAAAGCCCAAGCCAGGGACTTTTTAGGTATATTATTAGATGACATGGATGCGCTTGATTTGCCTCTTTTGGCAACTGATGCGTATGGCAACTTTATCAAAGGCCCCAATGGTTTTCCCCAATTGGTGATTGCAGATGGTCTGCTGGAAGGTAATCCAGCCTCTCCTGTTGACGCTTCAAAAGCAGTCCGGACCCACCACCCGTTTTTGGCAGATATCAGCCACAATGCTAATCCTGTTAACACAAGAGGTGTGTCCCTTAAAGCTGATTCAGATAATGTGATAGGCTTGTCAGAACCAGGCACATACGACAATGAGCTGTTAGATGCCCACTTTATAGCAGGGGATGGCCGGGTTAATGAGAACATAGGTTTAACTTCTGTCCACCATATTTTCCATTCAGAGCATAACAGGTTAGTTGAATATGATAAGAAGGTGATTTTGGACACAGGTGATCTGGTTTTCTTAAACCAGTGGTTAATGCCTGGCACAGAGCTTCTAACATTTCCTGACACTCCTTCAAAGATAGCCTTGCTTTCCTGGAATGGGGAACGTTTGTTTCAGGTAGCCAAATTCGGCACTGAAATGCAATACCAGCATTTGGTATTTGAGGAATTTGCCCGCAAAGTTCAACCGCAAGTCAATATATTTTCAGGCTATGACGATAGCATTGATCCAGCCATCATGGCTGAATTTGCCCACACTGTTTACCGTTTTGGCCATACTATGTTAACAGACATTATCGGAAGGACTAATGCTGATGGAACAACCAATGATATTGGTTTGATCCAGGCTTTTTTAAACCCTTTAGAATTTGTAGCAAGCGGAGCTACTCCAAACATAGCAGCAGGCGCCATTGCAGCTGGTATGGTTAAACAAGTTGGAAGTGAGATTGATGAGTTTGTCACAGAGTCTTTGCGGAATAACTTATTGGGTTTACCTTTGGATTTGGCTACCATTAATTTGGCCAGGGGACGTGATACAGGCATTCCTCCGCTTAATGCAGCCAGAAAGCAGTTTTTTGTATCCACAGGCGGTGATTCTGCTTTAAAGCCTTACCTCAGTTGGACAGATTTTGGTTTAAGCATTAAACACCCGGAGTCGCTTGTTAATTTTATCGCAGCTTATGGTACTCATCCTGCTGTTTTAAATGCAGCCGGCTTACAAGAAAAACGGGCTGCTGCTGCTTTGTTAGTTAATGGAGGAGAAGGTGCTCCAGAAGACAGGACCGGTTTTCTAAACAGCACAGGCAATTGGGTAAATACTGTCGGAGGATTGACTACCACAGGAGTGGATGCTATTGATTTTTGGATCGGAGGCCTGGCTGAAAAACAAATGCCTTTTGGTGGTTTGCTTGGACCCAGCTTTAACTTTGTATTTGAAACGCAGATGGAAAAACTGCAGGACGGGGACAGGCTTTATTATTTATCCAGAAATGCCGGCTTAAACTTTTTAACCCAACTTGAACAAAACTCATTCGCGGAACTTTTGATGCGTAACACCAGCGGAGTTAAACACCCGCCCCATGACATTTTCTCGCATCCTGCCTTTAATATTGAAGCTAGCGATATTAATCCTTTGGATTTGTCAACGTTGCCTCCTGACACAATCCTTATGCCTGATGGTACTATCCGCTACACAGGGGTGGAGCATATTGTGATGGGAGGCACTGCGGGCAATGATAGGATGCATTCAAGCGAAGGCGATGATACTCTTTGGGGTGATGAGGGCAATGATAGGCTGGAAGGTGGGGCAGGCAATGATGCAATTTTAGGCGGAGCAGGTGATGATATTTTAACTGATATTTTTGGCGATGATAATATCAAGGGTGGTGAAGGTAATGATGTGATCAACGGAGGAGCGGGTGTTGATTTGATTTTAGGAGGGGATGGCAGTGATTTTGTGGTGGCAGGTAGGGATTCAAAAGAGACTTTTGGAGGGGCTGGCAATGATTTTATTATAGCAGGGGACGGGGCTGATACAGTGTTTGGCAATGAAGGGGATGATTGGATAGAAGGAGGCAACCAGGCTGATTTGCTTCAGGGTGATAATGGCGATCCTTTCCAAAGCTCACCCACCATTGGCAATGATGTGATCATAGGAGGCGGGGGCAATGATGATTATGATGCAGAATCCGGTGATGATATTATGCTGGCTGATTCGGGAATTGAACGTAATGAGGGAATGTTAGGTTTTGACTGGGTGATATATAAAAATGACCCACAGCCTGCCAATGCTGATATGTTTATCACAGGCTTGCTGCCGCCAACAGTAAATGATTTGCGTGACCGGTTTGATTTGGTGGAAGGCTTGTCCGGAGGCAGCCTTGATGATATTTTAAGAGGCGATAACCGCACCAGCGTTGGTTTAAACCATGCTTTAAATAACCCTGCCCAAATTGCCTTGATTAATGGTTTGCAAAGCCTGTTGGGAGATGGGGTGACATCTTTTTCTTCAGGCAACATCATTTTAGGCGGGGGAGGTAGTGATATTATTGAAGGCAGGGGCGGTGATGATTTGATAGACGGTGATGCCTGGCTTAATGTGCGTTTAAGTGTGGGGGATATTAGTGCTGACAGCATGACCGAGCTTCAAGCTGCCATGTTTGAGGGTAAGATCAATCCTGGACAAATAAAAATTATCCGTGAAATATTAACATCCCAAACAGCAGATGATATTGATACAGTTGTGTTTTCAGGTAATTTGTCTGATTACACTATTAGCCAACCAGATGCTTTAGGCAGGATTACAGTGACAGATAACAGGAGAGCAGATGGAGGAGGAGGCAGAAGTAGTGATGATACAGACACCCTGTGCAATGTTGAACGCTTGCAGTTTGCTGACCAGACTGTGGATTTAGCTGCGTCAAATAAAGTGGCTGCTCCTGTGCTTGTTGCAAACACATTTACGTTTTCTCAAGGACTGCCTGTTCAGGGAGGACTGTCTCTTATCAAGTCTGATTTAGATTTTATACTGGATCAAATTAAGATTTCTGAAGCACATGCAAACGGCAAGCCTTTTTCCAGCCTGATTCCCAAAGATGTTTTACCCTGGGGTTTGCGGACAGTTGACGGTTCATTTAATAACATTGGCATAGGCCGATCAGGTTTTGGCGCAGCAGACCGTTTGTTCCCCCGCCTTACCACTCCAATTTTTAGGGAAGCAGAAAATAAATCCGGTCAGCCAACCTCTTATTCTCAAACCAAAGGTTTTGTGTTTGATTCACAGCCAAGATTAATCAGTAATCTGATTGTTGACCAGACTGCTAATAACCCTGCTGCTTTAGCTGCCGGCGGATTGACTCTGCCAAATTCTGATACTAATACATTATTTATCCCTAATGTTGCCCCGGATTTAGGCTTGTCTGCGCCTTTTAATTCTTACTTTACCTTGTTTGGACAGTTTTTTGATCATGGGTTGGATTTAGTCAACAAAGGCGGCAGCGGTACAGTATTTATCCCGCTTGCTCAGGATGACCCGCTTTTTAACCCGCTTAGCCAGTCTAATTTTATGGTCTTAACCAGAGCAACAAACCAGCCTGGCCCAGATGGTGTGTTAGGCACCTTGGATGATATACATGAACATACTAACCAGACTTCGCCTTTTGTTGACCAAAATCAAACTTACACTTCGCATCCTTCACACCAGGTATTTCTCCGTTCATTTAATTTTAGGCCGGCTAACAGTCTGTCTGTTTTAGCAAATATAACAGTTGCTCCAAGGATTTTCTCTGTTTTTGGACAAGGCAAGTTTACTTCCACAAACGGGCAAACTATTACACCTAAAGTTGTTTCCCAGGGAACCTCTGTTGTTTCAGTGGAAGATGGCAAGGGAGTACATTCTGTGACTGTACCGGATGGGACAGAGATTACCAAAACCAATGGTGAAGACATTGATATTACTGCCTTAACAGCAGCAGTGCCTCCTATAGATTCCTTAACAGGAATAAATATTGGGGTGGTGGTTAATGGCAAGCTGCAGTGGGGGATTCCTAACCAGGGGTTGTTGTTCAG
Source organism: Candidatus Blackburnbacteria bacterium RIFCSPHIGHO2_01_FULL_43_15b (assembly GCA_001816385.1). Taxonomy (GTDB): domain Bacteria; phylum Patescibacteriota; class Microgenomatia; order UBA8517; family UBA10165; genus 01-FULL-43-15b. The sequence continues at coordinate 15,942 of MHBW01000009.1, read as the reverse complement.
CAATCCTATTACATTAGATATATTTGTTGGTGCTGATTTAAATGGCCAGACTTTGGATGTTTTGCGTTCAGAAACAGGTACTGGTAATTGGACCAGTGAGGGGATTGTGGCTCCTGGTACTTGTGCGGTGGTAAATAGTATATGTTCATTTCAGGCCACAAAAGCCTCAGTTTATATAGCTGCCAAAACTGTAGCTAGTGCTGGGGGAACAACTGGCAATGCTTCCCCAACAGATAACAATAATAGTAGTAATACACCCGCAAACACATCTAATACTGCTACTAACACTAATACAACTTCATCCAGTTCTAATTCCTTTAACTCTTTCTCAAGCAACGGTTCCTCCACGCCTTCTAACGCTTCTGCTCCTGTTTGTACTGATAGTAAACCAGGCAGTGCTCCAGCCTTGCTTTCAGCAACGGTTACCGGCCCTAACCAGGTCACTTTAACTTGGAGTAAAGCTCAAAATCCTGTTGCTTATTACTTAGTAGCTTATGGAACTTCTTCTAACAACCCCCAATTTGGTAATCCTAATGTAGGTGGACCTGACACAACCTCATATGTAGTTAATGGCTTATCCGGCGGAACTACTTATTATTTTAAAGTCAGAGCTGGAAATAACTGCATGCCAGGGGAATTCTCCAATGAGCTGTCTGCAACAGTTGGCGGAAGTGTAATTAGGCAGCCTGCTTCAGGATTTACTGAAGGTGTGTTGGGTTCGGCAGCGAACGAACTTGCTCCTGTCTCTGCTTCTTCCAAAAGCCCAGAGAATCGGGTCTTGCAGATAACTTTAGCGGCAATGATTTTGTCAACCATATCAGCCTTTGGCTTTTATTCCCGCCTCGCCAAAAGAGTAAGCCGACGTTTGTAAGTATACTAAACAGCGCCTTTTACTTTTCAAAAAAGGGTTGTTAGAATAGTTTTAATGGAAGCTCCACCAGCAGTATCGGACAGACCTGTACTTTACAAACCAACTGATACGGAACTTGCTAGGGAATCGGTAGAGGAAGCAGGAATAAGATATTTTGCTGCACTGGCAAGTTTGGCTAGAACTCCAGAAGAGCTGCGCACATTAGTTCGTCTTCATGCGCAAAAAGCAGCAAAAGCTGGCGGTCCGTTTTTGGGTGAAGTTTTAACTGGATTCTCTGAAAAATTATCAAGTACTTCTCAACCTGTATTAAAAGAACCGGAAGGCACTCCAACACTAGAAAAAAGAACTGTACAAACGCCTATGGGGGAACTTACTCTTTATCCTAAAAGAAAAGAAGCAGCCTCCCCTCTTCTTCCAAAAGAAGAGGGGGCAGTTAGACTGCCTGATGTAGTATTTGAAATACTAGAAACTCTCGCAAAAGATCCGCGTGTCGTAGTTAACTATGAAGATTTAATTAAAAATGTCTGGAAATATGAAAGCTATAATAAGAGAACAGACCTAAAAATGGTAAGAACCCGAGTATATGTTCTTCGCCAATTATTAGGAGATAGTGGAGAAGGTGTGGCTTCTGCAAGAAAATTCAAATTCATTCACACCTTTGAAGAAGGTATTTCTTTAACAGATCATCTTGCTGTTGACCAAATTATCCGCCTAACCCCACAGGAAAGAAAAGATTTACATATTGCAAGCGCTACTATTCCTGGAAGAAATAGACAGCCAAAACAAGTGTTTCTTGATGTCGCAAGGGGAATTGCAATTGTGCCAGATTCGGCAACAAACCCATATAAATATTTATCAACGCTGGAAGCAGATGTCCTGGAAGCATTGATGCGTCATCCACACTCTATACTTCCCAAAGATATGTTTATTAATATTGTAGAAAAACACGGGTATACCTCAAAAACAGACGATAAAACATTTGCTTTAAGAGCACTTATGTATCGCTTAAGACAAAAGCTGGAAGAGGATCTTCCAATTTATAGTATTAATAATGGCCATACGCTTACAGAAAGAATGCATCAAACCCCAACATCTTTTTAGGTGAGCCACCTTCCCCGTGTTTGGAACCGCTTAATGCAGCTCTACCCAACTATTATCGGAATTAACTTCCATAAGCTCAGGTCTTTCACCACGGTAATCACAAGGGTTTTGGTCTCTTTCTTCTTTACTAATTATCACTTGCTTTTTTGAAACAACTCCTTTTTGCTGAAACTGCGCAAAAACTTCGTCACTCATATGATTGAATACCGAATCCAAATCTGCAAACGGTGATAACCAGTTGTCAATTTTCTTGGGTGGCAGCCCGATCTTGCCATAGATCGCATCAAATGAGTAATAACCATCCAGGAATCCCGTAAAACCAACCAACTCACCAGCTTTAACTCTATCCCCGGTTTTTAACCCGTCTTTAACCTTAATATGCTCAACGCTAAAACTCCACATTCCAACTGGCGGGATATTGGCAAACATGCGCCGGGGAGAAATCCATAACTCCTGTTCATTATCATTTAATGAAAAAATCAATGTAATATACCCATCGAAAGGAGCGTAGATCTCAACCACTTTATCTGCTCCACGGTTTTCTTCCTTTTCCCACAAATAATGCTTCATATTTCTTTTGCTTTCTTTTTCGTTTTGGGGTACGACGACATGTCCAGTGCAGCTTCTAAACTTGGAGATCTTTTCTACTTTATCTAAGTTGACGAAATTTGCCGTAATCTGTGGGGGAGGTGTATTTTGGCTGGAAAAGATAGAAAAAAGCGATGCTCCTACGAAAATCAGGATCAAAACTCCGATACCGATAAGTATTTTAAAAATGAAAGACAGGTGAGCAAACCCCTTTTGCATCTTGTATTTATTGTGGCAGGTTTCAGTGGCATGGTCAATTTTTTGGTGAGCCGCTTAGTATCTTTAACAGAGCAAAGTACAATAGCTACTTCTCTTTTAAAACATAGTAGGTTGCTTTACCTTGACCTTTCCTATCAATTAGACCTAAATCTATTAATTTCTTAAAATCCAATGCCCTGGTTGCTTTTGCACGGTCAACTAATTTTGCGCAGTCACGGTCAGCAATAAATCCTTTTTCTCGGATAAACTTAAGTATTTTTATGTGATAAAGTTGTAATTTGGTTTCAGGACTTATTCCAACTTCCGGAAGTAGTTTCTGCACTCTTAGCAGTTCATCAATAACTCCTTCAGTAAAATATTCTAGCCATGAAGTAAAATCAATTTTACTTGTTAATTCATAATAATTACCGAATTCTCCAACAGTCTGAAAATATTTAGTAACATTTTTGTTATAGTAATTTTCAAAACTGAAAAGGTTAAAAGTATTTAATCCCATTTCAGCAAGCAATACTTTTGTAGCAAGTCTTGTAGTTCTGCCATTCCCATCCATAAACGGGTGGATAATGACCATTTGTTTATGAAAGATACCAGCTAAAATAAGGGGGTCAATTTCGTTTCGGCTACTATCTACAAACCCATCTAGATCCTCTACCAGTATCTTTACATCTTTTGCATCTGGAGGTAAATATATAACTTTTCTGGTTCTAGGATCATTTACAACTACCGGTCTTTCTCTCAATTTTCCGGATTCAAATTTAGGTAATAGTCCAACGGTCGCTTGCTTTTGAATCCTTAGGATTAGATCAGGAGATGATCTGTAATTGTATAGTGAGGATTAAACATACTGTGCCCGCCGATTCAAGCGCTCTTTGTAGCGTGTATGAATAATACTGAAAAGCTACAAAGTAAGCTTAGGAGGGTAGACGTATTATAGACGAATATTAGACAGATTGCAATGGTTTGTGACCCCGACCGGATTCAAACCAGTGGTCTTTAGGCAGAAGCAAATTTGTAGCATCACTGTGTTGTGGCAGGTGCAGGTTGGCTTTCGGCTGGTGCCGGAGCAGGTGCGGATTCTTGTACTGGCTGTGGAGCAGGTGCGGATTCTACAGGCGCGGGTGCTGCGGACTGTTGTACTGGTTGAGAAACAGGCTGTGATTCTGCTGGCGGGTTGTAGCCAGTTGGTGGGGAATAACTACCGCTTCCTGAAGAGCCCACGCTATAATTGCCTCCAGAATAACTGCCACCGCTGTAACCGCCTCCCGAATAAGACCCTCCGCTACCTGAACCCGAGTACGAGCCACCTCCTGAATAATTGCCGCTTCCGGTTCCGGAGTAATTGCTTCCTCCTGTGTAATTGCCACTAGAATAAGCTCCTCCACCAGAGCCTCCTCTTGGGTAGCAATAACTGCCATTCCAGTCATATCCATCGCCGCACCTGGAACCTCCTGTAGAATTTCCCCCTGTGCTTCCAGATGAGCGTTCACAACCACAAGCGCCATTAACCCAGCTGACACAAGTTCCACCGCCTGCTCTGCAGTTTGCTTCCTGTTGATCGCGACCGGGTGTGCCAGATTGATCCCTGTTTCCATCTGGTCGCGGATCCAATGTTGATCGGCAGCTACAGTTTACCGAATCCCAAAGAGAATTAAATCCGCATCCGCCTGGCGGTGCTGGGCAAACTCTCCCTGCTCCTGCATTTGAGGTTGACTGTTTGCACTCTCCGTTGCGGTCTTGATAACTACCCTGGCCGCAATCTTTTTGTTGAATACACTGACTCCCATTCCACCATCTGCCGGACGTACAACCTTCCTTAGGCGGTGAATTATATGTTTCGCATTTTCCGTCAACAAAAGTCTGACCTGGTAGACAGTAACCAACAGTATAAATGGGACTTGGGAATCCTCCTCCATCAGTTATTGCTTTGGGAGCACAATAGCCATCATCGCTCCCCCTGGAACCGGTAACCCAGTTATATCCGGCCGGGCAAGTTCCTGGAGCTGTACTAATACCTCCACGGCTTTGATTAGGGTTATCCGAATAACAAGCGGCTCCGGGGAAGGGCTTGTGATAGCCTGAAGGACATGCTTTTTCAGAACCATTTCCTGGTGCAGGAAAGTCGTAGTTGGGTACACAATATCCTCCCTGAGGCATGTATGGAATATTGACCCAGTGGGAATCTGTGCCGCAGTACTCTACCGCCCTGCCACTGTTATCCTGAACTCCTCCTTCTGTGGAGCCGAATTTGTCTGCCAAAGCCTTGATTCGAGCATATGAAGGGTCGTTAAGAAGATTGGGATTTTGCTGTATCATTTTATTTACATATTCCAAGTCCTCTTTCTTTGGCTTTACTCTTTCAACTACTTCCTGGTATTTTTGGTATTCCTCGGGGCGGTTTCTTAAAAAGTTTTGAGGGATAAGATCGGGCCTTATTGTATTTTGTAGTTCCTCAAGCCTGACCATGGGTACCCACCACCGTCTGATATCTGGCGGAACACTTTCTCCGGGTTTGTATTCCTTGGCAAACTGTTGGACGCGATTCAATGTTTGCTCATCAGGCTTCTCTGTCTCAAGCGTTTTTAACTCCTTGAATTTTTTAACTTCGAGATTTACATAGAACGCTCTTGGAAATTTTACCGCTGCGGTTTGGTCAAATTTTATAAAATCAGACTCGGGGATTAGACTTTCTTCAACATATTTTCGCATTTCTTCACGGGCTTGCTGCCTTGTTGCAGCGCCCACAAGCTTTGCCACTTCCTCTTGGCTTAAAATGCCCACCGCCTTCAGAGCTTGAAGTCGTTCTGCTACCTCCTCAGGAACCGCAGGTTTTCCTTGTACGTCTGCGACAGCATCAATTGCCTTTTCGCTTGCCACGATGGCTTCTTTGAGAGAATCTTCAGCGTTTTCCGGCAGCTGCATAGCAACTTCATCCAAAATCAACTTGTGCTTGCTTATTTCTTCGTCAATTGAGGTGGATAAGTTAGTAATATCACTACCGCCCGCCTTCAAATCACTTAACTCTTCTGCAAGCTTGTTTACTGTCGTCTGGTAAGAGTTGGTTGCACTTTCGACAGCGCTTATTTTGCCGTCCGCGGTTGCTTTCTCGATTTCCTCCAATCTCTCGCCGGCAATCTCTACCCTCAATTCTTCTTTTCTTTGGCCATTAAAAGTGAACGCGAGTGTGATGTTTTCCTCAAACTTCTTGGCAAAATAGAGTGGGCTAGAAGGTGTCAGCGATGAAGTAAAATCCAAGAAGTAATCATGCTGCTTATACTTTTTATGATCCTCTTGTGCTTCTTGGCCTTTTATATCTTCTGTAGGGTTGGCTTCTTCCTGGGCACGCACTTCTGTGCCCAAGACTTTTTCTTGGGGTTGATAAGAATTCCAGTCATAATAAGAAGAAGGGTTGTCTATTGCCAAGGCTTCTTGAGGCCGAAAGAAAACGATCGCGGTAATTGCGACGAACACCAGACCTTGGGCGAGGGTCTTTAATGTCATGTTGTTAAAGAGGGCAACCTATTATTGGGCAAAGCTTATACCTTTTGTCAACTGGCAAAATGGGAACAGGGTTCTGATATACTAAAAAGTATAATGGCTGCTCAGAATGTTATTCAACAAGTTGCCGCGATTGCCCAAAAACTCACTTCAACTCCGGTTCCTCAGGAGTTAAGAGACCGCGCGAAGGCTCGTCTGGAGCGCTTGTCCCGAGTTGATTCAAGCGCAGTTTTTGACGAGCTTGAGCATTTGGGAAATTATATTGACTGGATAACGACTCTCCCTTGGGATAAACATTCTGGAGATATTTTGGATTTGGAACACGCAAAGGCAGCTTTGGATAAAAACCATTTTGGTTTAGGGGATATTAAAGACAGAGTATTGGAGTTTATTTCGGTAATGAAATTAAACCAACAAAAAGGGTTGGAAAATAAAAGACTGTCTCGAGCACCGATTTTATGTTTTGTGGGGCTTGTGGGTACAGGCAAAACAACAGTTGCTTACTCAATTGCCGAAGCATTAGGCAGGAAAATTGCAAGAGTTCCTTTTGGGGGAATGGGAGGACCTTTAGATTTGCGCGGCCAGTCTCGAGTTCATCCTGAGGCCGAGCCAGGACAAATTATTAAGGCCTTGCGAAAAGTTGGCACAAAAAACCCTGTTATTCTGCTGGACGAAATTGATCGTGTTGCAGAAGAAGGCCGGTCGTCAATAATGGGAGTTTTAGTTGAGCTTTTGGACCCTGATCAAAATAGCGCCTTCTTGGATTATTACGTTGATTATCCTTTCAACCTTTCAGAGGTCATGTTTATTGCCACAGCCAACAATACAACAAATATCGCCACGGCCGTTTTGGATAGGTTAGAGGTAATACACATGCCTTCCTACACCGATGAGGAGAAAATTCAGGTTGCAAAAAGCTATATGTTGCCCCGTGTGTTGGGGGAAAGTGGCCTGCCACGCGAAGTCCTGGTATTCCAGGACGAAGTGTGGCCAATGATTGTTCGCCCCTTGGGGTATGATGCTGGGATGAGGACTTTGGAAAGAACTGTTGAAGGTGTGGTTCGCAAAATTGCCAGAGAGTATGTGGAAGGAAAAATCAGACAGGTGGCCTTGACACCGGAGAATATAAAGCAGTATCTTCCGTTGTATTAGCGAATTTTAATTCGCGCAAGATTGCGCAGAATAAATTCTGCTACTACACTTTGCTGAATGAAAGTCCTCGTTATTTCAGACACCCATGGCAACATTAACATGATTCGGCATGTTTTGGGTTTTGCCAAATCTCAAAATATGGAGGCAATCTTCCATTGTGGTGATTTTTCCACAGCTCAAGATGTAAGTGAAGTACTCCGTGCCGGTCTTCCGCTATATGCCATAACCGGCAACGCAGACGAGGCGCGTTACAATGATATTTGGAACCTTTTAACTAGTAATAGCGCAACTGCCTGCGCGCCTGATATCTTGGAATTCACTTTGGATGGGAAAAAGATTGTTATGGTCCATCAGCCTGGGAAAGTCAGAGAACAGATCGCGTCAGGCGAGTACGATGCGGTGTTCCATGGGCACCTACACTTGGGTGCACGGGTTGAGTATTACGACCAGACTTTGGTGGTAAATCCCGGCGCTTTGGGCAATACTACCAAGCCCTCGTTTGCCGTTTATGACACAGTAACCAACTCCGCGGAACTAATAGAAATACCCTTGTAATTTAACTACGAGGAGTAGATAGGAGTATGTATATTATTTCTGCAAAATACCTAAAGTGGGGGCAAGGAGCTGGAGGTGCCGGTTGGAATAAACATGTGGGTAAATGGTTGCGCAGAAGAGCTAATAAAAAGTTGCGACAATTTTTCAAAAAGTTCGATAATAATTACTAACAGTGCGAATAAAGTTTACAGTCTTTCTTCACAAGGACGATACGGTACAAGGATAGTTGTAGGTAGTTTAGATGACAAACATGATTTGCGAATAATATATGTGCAAGGTGATGATATAATTACCGTGATCACTTTTTACCCAGTAACGAAAGGGCGCTATGGCTAAACACACAATCAATAAAGGTATATATTACGAACCCGAGGATGATGTTCTAAACATTTGGTTTTCACAGAAAAAAATTGACCACGCTGAAGAAACCAAAGAAGGGATGATTGTGCACTTTACCAAGGGTGGAGAGCCTGTTTACATTGAGGTACTTTTTGCTTCCAAGCTGATAAAGGATATTGGGAAATCTCTTCCCAAAAAGCTAAAAAAAGAAATTTTTGCCTCCGCTTGAGAGTGTCCCCTATTTGACAATTCTTACAAAAAAGCCTAGTATTAATTAATGTCGAGAACCTCCTCTCAGCGTGGTTTTGCACCGATTTTAATTTTGATTCTTATTGCTGTCGCTGGGATTGTGGGATATGTTTTAATTCCCAAGCCAGGCGGAGTTGAATATATCAAAAGACAATTAACCTGGCCCAGGCCAACTCCTACCCCAACTCCTCCGCCAGGTTGTTATTACCACCAAGTTGAATGTTTTACTACTCCCTGCGATCCGATACTGGTTTGTCCTACTCCAACAGATAAAATTGACGAAGCAGCAAATTGGAAAGTGTACAGGAATACCACAATAGGCTTTTCACTCAAATACCCAAGTGATTATCTCGATCTAGTGAAGCCACCGGGGGAATCAGTAAGTGGCAAAGAAACTAACGATATTCTAATTTTTGAAAATTCTGGCAAAAGCTTTCTGTTATCAATGTTCCCTTTTCCAGGTAATTTAGATGAATTGATAAAATTACACAAAGCTAATCGTTATGATAAAACATTTCCTTACAATGTTGGCGATTATTCTTTAATTGAAGCTAAGAATAGTTTTAAAGTGGGTGGAAAAGATGCCGTTTGGTATGTAACACACAATCCTGTCAACAAAGGAGAAGATGGCTTCGAAGCGTGGTTTACTGGTAATGGTTATGGTTTCATTTTAGACGTGCAAGCCCAAAGTGAGCTCGGAAATCTACAGGAGATCCCTGTTGTTAGAATTTCACCAGAATTGATAAAAAGTATCCTTTCTACTTTCACATTCACCCAATAATCCTTCTGGCCGAACTTCTTTGGAAGATGGTATACTGTAAGCATGTTTCTTTGGGACTATGATAGAAAAGAGTTGGAAAAGACCGAACAGGGACGTATTTTGATCTTGGAGAGAATGATCAATTACGGCCCGGGGGAAGAAAAAATTAAGCTCGCTGATGTCAAAAAATACTGGGATAGGCTTAATTTGTTTCCGCAAACCAAAAGGCTAATGGAACTGTTGATATGGGGCAAGGTTCAATCCTCACCAAAGAACAAAAACAAATTCTGGATTTAGTGGAAGGAAGCGATTATATTAAATCGACTTTCTACTTTACCGGTGGCACGGCCTTAAGCGAGGTATATTTAAGGCACAGGGAAAGTGTCGACGTGGATCTTTTTACTCCGGAGAAACTTGACACACAGCACATATTGGCAATATTAAATGACTGGTCTATAACTACCGGTTTTACGATTACTCCGCGGGTTGTATGGCCTGTTTATATATGTATACTCAAGTTTTCCGATGGCGTTGAGTTAAAAGTTGATTTTGCGTATTATCCCTATCGGCACCTCGAGAACACAGTGCTATATAACGGAATTTCTACAAATAGCCTTCTTGATATTGCAGTGAACAAACTGCTTACGGTAAACCAGAGGGTAGAGGTGAAAGATTTTGTGGATCTTTATTTCCTTCTTCAGAAATTTAACTTTTGGGATTTGAGAGAAGGAGTGAGGATAAAGTTTAATGTAGACCTTGACCCATATTTGGCAGCAACAGACTTTACTGAGGTTGAAAACTTTACTACCTTGCCCAAAATGCTAAAACCGCTAACATTAGAACAGCTAAGGGCTTTTTTTGCCCAGCAAGCCAAAGAATTAGGTTTCAGGTCAGTGGAATAAAGTTGTTAGATATCATGAGCAAAGTTGAAGAATTAGCAAGGTTGAAACAAGAGATGGAGGAGGACACAAGTCTCCCTTTAAGAACAAATGAAACACGTTTGGTGTTTGGCGAGGGGAATCCTGACGCAGAATTATATTTTATTGGGGAAGGGCCAGGTTTTAACGAAAACTTGCAAGGCAGGCCGTTTGTCGGGCAGGCAGGGAAACTTTTGAATCGTACTCTGGAAACGATTGGGCTCAAGCGGGAAGATGTTTATATTTCAAATGTCGTTCGTTTCCGTCCACCAGGAAATCGCGATCCGGAGCCTCACGAGATTGCGGCGTTTCAACCTTATGTTGATCGGGAAATTGAGATTATCAATCCACCGGTAATTGTAACCTTGGGACGGTTTTCTATGGGTAAGTTTTTGCCTGGGGAGAGAATATCACAAATCCACGGAAAGCCCTACGAGCTGAAATGGAACGGAAAGGATGTTACAATTGTACCAATGTACCATCCCGCCGCGGCTCTTCGCGCCGGAGCGGTAATGCAGCAGTTTGTGGAAGACTTTAAAAAACTACCCCAAATTTTGGAAAAGATTAAAGAAAAGAATCAGCCAAAACCAGAGCAGATGGGGTTGGTGTAAGTGATTATTATGTCATCGCGAGGAGCCCCGCCAAGCGGGGTCTCGCAATGACGATAAAAAATGGATAAATTACGCTTCATTGCAATTTCGGGGACGATCGACGTCACTGAAAATTTGTATATATACGAGTATCAACCCGATCGTGGATCGGCGGAGATTATTGTGCTCGATTGCGGAGTGGGTTTTCCTGAAGAGGCAACCTTTGGAGTCGATTTGGTAATTCCTGACTTTTCTTATCTTGTCAAAAATAAGGAGAAAATTAAAGGAGTTTTTATCTCTCACGCTCATGAGGACCATTTTGGCGCCATCCCCTTTCTTTTGGACGTTTTGCCCGACGTTAAAATATATTCTTCCCAATTAGTGGCTGGTTTTATCGAAGATAAACTTTTGGATTATGGAATTCGCGGTAAAAAGGTCAATATTATTGATCCCGAAAGTGGACCGGTTGCCGCCGGAAGTTTTATTATTGACGCTTTTAGAATTACCCACTCAGTTCCGGATTCTTTAGGGTTTAGTATCACTACGCCTGTAGGCCGGGCATTCCACGTCCCGGATTTTAAATTCGACTGGACTCCGGTTGATGGGAAACCTTTTGATATAGCCAAAGCTGCCAATTTGGCCAAAGGCGGGGTTTTATTTATGGCTTCCGATTCTTTAGGAGCAACTTCTGAAGGGTACACGATGTCTGAAATAGACATCGAAAAAAATATCGCCGCAATTATTAAAGAGGCAAAAGGAAGAATATTTTTCACCACGATTTCTTCCAACATCTCAAGAATGCAGCAGGCGATAAATATTTGCCAAAACTTGGGCAAAAAAGCAATTTTTATTGGCAGGTCAATTGAAAGAAAAGCAGAAATTGCCCGAACCTTGGGGCATTTAACATATGACAACAAAACTGTTGTTTCGATTAAGCAAGCTGACTCTCTACCTCCTGATAAAATTTTATATCTAATTTCTGGTTGCTATGGGCAAGTGGGTTCAGCTTTATATAGAGTTAGCATAGACGAACATCAATTTTTGAAAGTAAAGCCGGGGGACGTGGTTGTTTTCTCGGCAGATCCGGCGCCTCCTGGGACAGGTCAAACTACAAATTATGTGGTTGACAATCTAATAGAGAGAGGTGCTGAGGTTCACTACTACGATACCCAGGAAGACTTACACGTTTCCGGCCACGGTTCGCAAAAGGATATTGAGATGCTTTTGGCGCTGGTTCGCCCGAAGTATTTAGTACCTATTGGCGGAACAATTAGGCATAATCGCCTATATAGCGCCTTGGCGCAAAAGATGGGTTGGGAGAAAGAACAGACTTTGGAGTTAAAACATGGGGATGTCGTGGAATTTACCAGGGATGGAAAAGTTAAAAATGGGGAACATATTCCGGTCAAGAGTTTGCTGGTTGATGGTTTGGGATTGGGAGATGTGGGCGAGGTTGTTTTGTCAGACCGCAAAACGTTGGCAAAAGAGGGAGTGGTTATTGTAGTTATGCAGACAGATAAAACTTCAGGGAACTTGGTTGGGGAGCCAGAACTTATCTCCCGCGGCTTTGTGTTTATGAAAGAAAATAAATCCTTTTTGGAAAGAGCCGGTGGGGCTGTGGCTAATGAGATTAGAGCTAGGTCAAGGAGAAAAGAAGGCAGGGATATGAAACACCTTTCTGTTGAATTTTTGGAACGCTTCTTCTTTGAAGAAACCGGCCGCCGGCCCATGATACTCCCCGTTATTGTTGAAAAGTAGGGAAAAGTTGACAAACCTACAAAAAACCTATAATATGGATGTGTACGCTTGAGTTCAACTCGAGCTATGGTATACTTTCCCTAACATGCCCAGAAGAAGACGCGGTTTTTTAAAAAGCTCCTTTAACTTAAAACTTAAAAAACACACCCTTGTGTCTATTGCCCAAATCCTCTGTTTTGCCATTGCTGGTTTAATTATTGTTTCATTTTCAAGACAAGGTTTTATCTTAAATTCTCTAAACAGTGCTTTAGTTTTGCGTTTTTCCTGGACTGCTCTTTTTATTCCATTTTTTTTGATTGTATCGGGAATGATGATGTCCCGACTAAAAACTCCCTTAAATCAACCTGCGGTTTTATTAGGCAGCGTACTTTTTGCACTTTGCGCGGCGGCTTTGACACGCGCGGGAAGTTTTGGGGACCAGATTTGGCAGGCTATTGCAGTTTTAATAACGGGAATTGGCGCTGCCATGGTTTTTTTTGGCGGAATGGTAATCGGAATTTTGGTCTTTTTTAACACTTCTCTAGACCGCGTGATTGCCTTCTTTATCTCACTTTTGGTCGGTTTCCGCCACAGAATTTTGGGAACGACTCCTGCTTCGTCGTTTAATTTGGCTAAAAATATTAAAGTCAGCGGAGTTGCCTCTTCACCTGGCGCAGGCAAACCGACACTGCCGATACCGGTTAAGGAAGTAGCAATTGCTGCCCCCGCAGTTAACCTCCCAGGTCAGGCCGGAGTTTGGGATTACCCACCTCTTTCTCTGGTTTCGGATACGCATGGTGGAAAGGCCGACCGTGGAGATATTAAGGCCAATGCGGATATTATCGAAAGAACTCTTGACTCTTTTGGGATTAAATCTCAAGTTAAAGAAATAAACGGCGGCCCGGCAGTTACGCAATACGCTTTGGAAGTTGCATTGGGGACAAAACTGTCAAGAATTACCAACTTATCAAACGACTTGGCGCTGGCTTTAGCGGCTCCCTCGGGGCAAATTCGCATTGAAGCCCCAATTCCTGGAAGATCCCTTGTGGGCATTGAATTACCAAACCGTTCCCCGGAATTTGTTTCTCTAAGGCAAATTTTGGAGTCTGATTTGATGCGCGAAGCCAAGTCCAAACTTGCTGTGGCTTTGGGATTAGACGTGGCAGGCAAGCCAGTTATTGCGGATTTGGCCAAAATGCCGCATTCGCTGATTGCAGGACAAACTGGCTCCGGGAAATCTGTGGCTTTAAATTCGTTTATCTGTTCAATTCTTTTTAGAGCTTCTCCCAATGAGGTTAAATTTATTTTCGTAGACCCAAAAAGAGTTGAGCTAACAGGCTATAACGGAATTCCTCATCTTCTGGCTCCGGTTATCACAGACCCTGAAAAGGTTGTATCAGCTTTGAAATATCTGGCGGCTGAAATGGACCAGAGATATAAGATGTTTGCCGAAGTTGGAGCAAGAAATATTGCCGCCTATAACGAAATGTCAGGTTTCCAAGCCTTACCTTATATAGTATTAGTTATTGATGAGTTGGCCGATATTATGCTTTTTTCGCCTGCTGAGGTTGAAGACGCGGTTACCCGACTTGCTCAAATGTCGCGGGCGGTTGGGATTCACATGCTCCTGGCGACACAACGGCCCTCAGTTGATGTTTTAACTGGACTTATTAAGGCTAATATTCCAGCACGTATTGCTTTTGCCGTCTCTTCACTTGTTGATTCCCGGGTTATTTTAGATTCTCCTGGAGCCGAAAAATTACTTGGCCGTGGAGATATGTTGTACTTGCCTCCCGATGAGGCTAAGCCACGTCGTATTCAAGGCGCCTATGTTTCAGACCCCGATACCAGCCGGTTAATTGAATTCTTGAGAAGAAACGGAGTTGCACCGCAGTATACAGAAGAAGTAACCAATATGCCTGTTCATAGGACAAATGGTGTTGCGGGTGGGGGCACAGAAGAACGGGATAATCTTTTTGCTGAAGCGGTCAGAATAGTTTGTGGAAGTGACAAAGCCTCAGCTTCACTTTTACAAAGAAGGCTTTCTGTGGGGTATGCTCGGGCAGCCAGAATGCTTGATCAGTTGGAAGCTTCAGGAGTTGTGGGGAGAGCTGATGGTTCAAAGCCGCGCGATGTTTTGATAAATAACCCGGAAGAATTTTTAGCGCAGCAGGCTGCACAATAAGTGATATATGCGTACTGTCGGAAGTTTGCTTAAAAATGCTCGTGAAGAAAAAGACTTAACTTTATCAGATGTTGCCCAGACGACTAAAATTAAAGAAAAGTTTTTGATTGCCTTGGAAGAGTCATTTTGGGCGGGTTTGCCAAATTTTTCCATAGCTGCAGGGTTTGTTAAAAGCTACGCCCAACATGTGGGGGTGGACACAAAGGTAGCCTTAGCCTTGTTAAGGAGAGATTTTACTTCCACTGGCGCCAAGGAATCTAAACGGCAGGAAATGCCGGTAAGCGGACGTTTTATCTGGACGCCCAAAGCGACTATTACCGCCTCTGTTTTGGCAACACTACTTTTAGTTGGTGGGTATTTGTTTCGCCAATATCTTCTTTTTGTGGCGCCGCCATCTTTGTCAGTGCAAACCAAAACTCAGGGAGAAAATGTATTAGTTTCGGGTAAAACTTTGCCCTCAGCAATTGTGGAAGTAGATAAAAGACTAATTCTTCTTGAGAAAGATGGCTCTTTTTCTGTAGAACTTGACCGCGGGAATTTGGGAGAAAAAGTAGAGATCCGTGCTACCTCTCGCTCCGGCAAAAGTACGGTCATAGATCGGCTGGTTGACTAATAAAGTTTAATGGTTTAACCTGAATTAATCAAATGGATCCTGTTCGCATCCTCCTCTTTGTTGTAGTCTCGCTCTTAACAGGTCTTCTTGTCGCAGTTGGAACTCAGGCATTTTTAATTCTGCTTGATCTTAAACGCTCTGTTAAAAAGTTAAATCAGTTTTTGGAAGATGCACAAGTTTTAACAAACGCTGTCGCCCGCCCCGTACAGGGCTTGACCCATTTGGTTGAAGGAGCGAGAAATATTAAAAGTGTAATTGACTTTACCAATGCCCTCATGAGTAAACAACAGACAGTTGAATCCACGGAACACAGTTCTCAAAAAGAATCGTGGGAGTCTTCTACGTCAATGGAAGATGAAGAAGCACAGTTTAGGCAAAGAGCTGCGTTATTATTAGGCGAGGATGCCCCACATCCGGTCCAAAAGGTTCAGGAACACGGTCGCCGTTTCTTCCACCGCGCTGGTAAACCCCTTACCTCCGGTATGTTTCCGTAAATATCCGACACTCTATCTTCTAAGTGGCGGTCTCATTCCCAAGCCTATGTGTGGCCTATGGTATGGTAATGATATCT
>MHBW01000008.1 GCA_001816385.1 Candidatus Blackburnbacteria bacterium RIFCSPHIGHO2_01_FULL_43_15b | reverse complement strand
CTAAGCTCAAAATGCCTCCTGCCGTTTATGCAGAGTTAGTTAGAGAATAATGTCTTCATGAATGGGGTACTTGACAAAAGCACCCTCAAGCCGGCTCATCATGCGACCTACCGAATCGGTTACTTCCATGTGCTGGGATATCCGCACCCGTAACGTCTCGATCTCGCGACCATTCTGATCGTTGACGCTGTTCGCGTGCTTGAGTGACACGGTGTTTTCCCGAACGGCTTCAGCAAGCTCCCCGATAGCGGAAATGAGTCGCTGCATTGTCTCCCGAGTCTGTTCGTCCACCCTTGTGCTCCTTACTTGGTACCACTCAGGTACCGAAAGATTTCGTCCCAGAAGATCGCGACAGCCAGGCACAATACCCCAAACACACCCAACACCTGCACCGTCATTTGGGTATACGTGAACACACCCACAGAAACGCTGGGAGACGCGGATAGCCAAAGAGCTACCCGATCAAAGACGACAAATCCCAGCATGATCACGCCAAAGAAAGCTATCGTGACGCGCATAAACCCTCCTTATTGCTTGCTCAAAGAGCAGCTGTCTGGCCACCCAGCCAGCATTGCTATGCGAAGCGTTGCTGGCAGGCCACAACTCAACGCTAGAACCTATTCAAAAACCCTGCTTCCCCTGTCATGCTGAACTTGATTCAGCATCTATTGCAAAGCAACAAGGTTCTGGCGACAGCCAGGTTCTTATATAGATTCCGTGTCAAGCACGGAATGACAAACAATGTGGTGACACACCAGAAAGCTGCCCTCGAGCAACCGTAGTCAATGTGCTTTGAGGCCACTTAGCCTCACTTTTACCCCATAACTGTACCACAAAAATGCCCAAAGTCAATCTATAGGGCAGAGGTGAGAAGTGGAAAGATTCCGTCATTGCGATCCTGAGCTTGTCGAAGGAGAAGCAATCCACATTTTGTCATCCCCGCCTGTGCGGGGATCCAAAAATATTTTGTAGATTCCAGATCAAGTCTGGAATGACAGCTTTTGTAAGATTGCGGAGCCTGTCCCGAGCTCTGCGAAGGATCTTCCTCGCAATGACGAAGGGAGCTACTTTAGCTTCTCTTGGAAGTAACCTTGAAGCTGGTCAACATTAACCCTTTCCTGTTGCGCCGTATCACGGTCACGGACGGTAACGGTATTGTCCTCCAAAGTTTGATAGTCAACGGTCACGCACCAGGGGGTTCCTATCTCATCCTGGGCAGCATACCGCTTACCTATGTTTCCCCGATCATCCCACGAAACGGCAAACGTCGAACGCAAAACGGCAAACGTGTCTCGTGCCTTTTCCACAATGTCGGGCTTGTTAGAAACCAATGGGAAAACAGCAACTTTGTACGGCGCCAGCCTCGGATCAAGCTTCAAATAAACCCTCTCGCCTTCTTCAGTATAAGCACTAAGCAAAACCACCAAAGCCGTACGGTTTAAACCAAAGGTAGGCTCAACCACATGCGGATAATACTTCTCACGCGTTTCAGGATCTTCATATTGCAACTCCTCTACGGATTTTCCGGAATGATTCTTAAGATCAAAATCCGTTCGATAAGCCAATCCATATAACTCTCCCCAACCAAACGGAAATTCAAACTCAATATCTTCAGTCCTTTTTGAATAGTGTGAAAGCTCATCTTTTTCGTGGGCCCGCCATTTAAGTTTACTTTCCTCAATCCCAAGACCGATTATCCAATCCCACATCTGCTCCTTCCAACCCTCAAACGCAGCCTCCCAATCAGCACTTTTAACAAAATACTCAATTTCCATTTGCTCAAACTCCAAAGTTCTAAAAATAAAGTTGCCTGTGGTAATTTCATTTCGGAAAGCTTTTCCCATTTGGGCAATTCCAAAAGGCAAACGTGAACGCTCTGTCGTCAATACATTTTTGAAGTTCACAAACATTCCCTGCGCTGTCTCGGGCCTGAGGTAAACTTCCTGTTTTGAATCTTGGGCCGTTCCGATAAAAGTTTTAAACATCAAGTTAAAGTTTTTAGGTTCCGTCCAGGTTACTTCCTCTCCCGGGTGATCGGCTGTATGTGCTTCCATGTCTTCAGGCTTATCCGCCCGAACCCGTGCATGGCAAATTTTGCACTCAACTAATGGATCGGTAAAGGAAGCCAAATGCCCCGAAGCTTCCCAAACTTTGGGGTTCATAATCAAAGCCGATTCGATCGGGAAAATATCAGAGCGTGTTTCCACAAATTTCTTCCACCACAAATTGCGGATGTTTTGTAAAAGCCTTGCTCCCAAGGGGCCATAATCCCAGGTATTGGCCAAGCCTCCATAAATCTCCGAATCCGGGAATACAAATCCCCGTCTCTTACACAAACTTACAATTTTTTGCATTATTTCTTCAGCCATGGCTACATGGTAGCAAAAACTAGGCTGATGTACTAGCGCATTTTAATGCGCGCAATAAATTGCGCTAATACGTTAATCCCACCCGTCATTCCGTGCCTGACACGGAATCTATACAACTAGTTAAGTCGCCAAAGCGAGTAGTTGAGAATTGAGGCAAAACTTACCCAGAGAAGATAAGGCAGGAGAAGCAAACTCACTCTTTCATCCTCACGCCAGGCTTTATAAATCAAAGCCGCGATCGAGACCCAAAGAGCGATAATGACCACAAAGGCAAGGCCAATATTTTGTGCGCCAAAAAATACAGGAGACCAGATTCCATTTAGGACAAGTTGCACTACAAAAAGATTTTTAAGGGTTACAGCCGTTTTTCCTTTTTTTGACCAAAGAAGATACAGCGCTATCCCCATCAAAGCATAAAGCATTGTCCAAACCGGGCCAAAGAGGGAGTTCGGAGGCGAGAATGATGGTCTGTTTAAGGTTACGTACCAGGTAGGGATAGACGAGAAAGTAAAAAAAGACCCTGCAATTCCAACTCCCTCACAAAGTGCAATTGCGGTGATAAGTTGACCCCAATTAATCTTTGACGTTTTTTTCTTTTTCCTAGGCATTAATTTAATGTAGCACACTGCCAAACAACGCCGCAATCCCCAACCGCTTGCGGGGAGTTTGCAAGGGGTCCCCTTGCAAAGTGTGATTTATCGCGCCGTGACAGGGTTCATCCTTGTCAGGCAAGAACTTTTAGGAACTTGGAGGTTTTGAGTTTACTGCCAAGAAGATCTTCAATAAAATCATCAACTTCACGAGGAGAAGGCTTGTGTTTTGATAAAAACCCAAGCTCTTCCAATACTTCCAACTTAAAGTTTTGGGTCAACGGATAAAGTTGCCAATAGTCCACACCCGAAAGAGCCGAAAAGCTTTCCAGGAGAAGATTTAAAACTTCTTTATGTTCCTGGCCTTCAACGGTTAACCTGTCAACAACTTCGCATAGATGATAGGCCACACCCACTTTAACCAAATCTTTCCGCCATTCTTCAAAGTTTTTTATAGCTTCGACATCAGTCACAATATCCAAATTTTTACCTCGCGCCAGCAAAAATTTAGTCATATTAAAAATTTCCAAAGCGCCTCGTTTCCTTGAAGCAGGCTTACGCACCCCTTTTGCGATAGCGCGAATCTTGCCGTAATGTTTGGAGAAAATAACCAAAAGCCGATCCGCCTCACCAAAGTTTTTCCTGGCCAAAATCACGCCTTCTGTGAAGTAAGTTCTCTGTTCCATTCTCTATTCTAGCAAAGTTATTCCACCTCCCTTATACTATGGGTTGACATTGTAGTTTTGCGCGAGTGAGACATAGTCGTCTTCTTGTCGGCACGATATGTGTCCGCAAAAGAGGCCGGCGAAGGTGCCGACTCAGGCTGCGGTCTCTACGAGCTGCAGCTGCCTAACGGCAAGCTGGTGACCGGCGTGGGTAGAGGGGGTGCAGGAGTCGTCTTCCTACCCTATTTTCAGGAACCGGATGTTAGCGAAAGTGGAGATCGCTTTCGCGTCGTAGGGATATATCCTACGCACATCTACCTGGCTCGCACGCGGGACTAACACTTTTTTTGCTCCGCAGGCTGGGGTTCTCGACGCGATACACACAAGCGTTTTGTAGGACCCCGGCCTTTTTCTTTCTTTAGAAGGAGAGTTCTTTATCTGAGGTAAGCACAAAGGTTTCTTTTTGCTTGCTAAACTGAACTTCATACTGATGCCCTTCTGTTCCTGGTTGTTTTTGAATCAGAATCTTGTGGCCTTTTTTCTGAACCACAAGCGTTTTGTACTTAAAATGCAACTCCGTTACCCCCATCGGCCGTAGCGTAAAAAATCCTTCAAAAACAGTTTTCCCCAAATCCTGCGAAGTAGTTACCGGCACATCCGAACCCGTTGAGTCAACCAAGGTCGATCCTGCGGGAACATAAACCCTGATCCAATCCCGATACGGCCCGTTCAACCAACCATCGTACTTCTGCGGATTTGAATACTTAATGGTCAGCGAATTGGTACTTCCGGTTTTGCTTTGCTCCACGTTAAGAGTCACATTTTCTTGGACATACAAATTAGATTTTGCGCCCGCAAAATTAGTGTCGTTTATAGCCAGAAAATCCCCCGTGGTATCTTGTATGCGTCCAGCGACATTAAACGACTCCACAGCTTTTTGAACTTGGGCATCCTTCATCCAGAAAAGAACGTGTTTTTGCGTTAATGAATCCCAACCTACCTGGAAAAGACTCGATAGCTTATCCTTTGGTTGCCCCATCGCGTTGGCAACTAGAGTATTCATCAAAGGTCCAAGGAAGGCTTTGCGGTTATCAGCATGAGGCGGTTTATAGACAATTTTGCCCGAGATATCATCCCAAACAATCGGCCCGGCAACATCGGCATAAGACTCCAACTGATAAATAACGTTAGGGCAGTTGCAGCGCGAATCATTATCAGCTGAATAGTTCCCAAAACCAGAAACTCCCAGTTGCCCCATGACTTTTAAAAGTCCAACTAAGGGATAGGTGTCGACAGAAATTATGCCATCAATCGGAGGTGCATTCTTGATCGTCGAATAATTTTGATAGAAGGTGTCCATAGAAGTTTTAAAGTCCGGGGACAAATTCATATCGCGAAGATTCCAATAGGGGACAAGGGGCAAGTATTTTTTGATCGGTTCCGGAGAAGGGATTTTACTATTAAATTTCTTATCCAGCTGGTAAATATCATCAGAGTTTACAGGCTCAAACTTGCCTTTATTTACCTTAACTATTGAGTAAGCTGTAATAAAACCGCCTGTGGGACGAAGCTCTTTATCGTTCTGCCATAAAATAAGATAGGTTCTTTCCCCATTGGTACCCAGAAGGTATGGCAACTGCTCCAGGAAAGGCTTGCCATCACTTAAAACCTCGTGCGCTTTCTGAACTGCCTCGATAGCTTCTCTAACTTTAGAACGAACAGGCTTGCCCTGGAAATACTCCGGATACCTGTTGGGATCTATTTTAGAAATTTCTGAAGAGGCGATAATCGTCTTTTGTGAAATAACATCCATTTTGGGAATTACGCCGTCTACTGTCCCGACAATGAAGTTAATGCGTTCTTCTGCCGTTTTTGTGCCATCTTCAGCTTTGTGGCCGCCATTAAGACCAAGAAGGTCGCTATATGGTTCGATAGCTTGAATAATCGTATCGCCTGCCTCTAAACCCGCTCTTCCGCCAACCGTCAGGTGCTTAGCGTCATTCCAATAATTACCCAACCCCGGAATAAATTTTACCCAAACTAATTTATTAACATCGCCATCCAAAGATTGTAGGTCTTTTTTTGTCTTATCAAGGGCGTTTTGCGCCTGAGTCAGGTTTTGCGAAGAGGCAGCTGCATCCAAATCCTTCATAGAATTTGCCAATTTTTGAGCAGAAACACGGATTGAAAGGAGAGGCAAGACTAAGAAAAAAATTAATAAAATTACCAACAATCCAACTGCCCCAAAAACCGGAACAGCTATCTTCTTGCCAAAAAATCTTTTGCGGGGCGCAGCAGACGCAGGTTGCGTCACAGGAGCAGAAAAATCAATTTTGGGCATATCTTCGATTTTTGCCATGCGTTTTTTCAGTGTAACACAAATGGGGTCCTTATACAGCCCCCTTGCCAGAAATCATTGCCCAGGGAGTACGAAAAATAATTTCCAAGTCCAGAAAAAAAGATAAATTTCTAACGTAAGTTGCGTCTATAGCAATTCTTTTGTCAAACGGCACATTGGAACGTCCCGATACCTGCCAATAGCCCGTTATTCCCGGTTTGACCGAGAGAGTCTCGCGAATCAGATGTTTGGTTTCGGGATACTTTCGCCTTTGGATTTTTAACTCTTCGGGGTAATATGGACGCGGGCCGACCAAGCTCATCTCTCCTTTTAAAACGTTAATCAGCTGCGGCATCTCATCAATTGAATATTTTCTAATAACTTTCCCAATTGGGGTTATTCGTGGATCATTTTTAATCTTGTAATTCCCACCTTTTTGCTGTTCCTCATACGCTTTTTTAAATTTTGGGTCTGTCCGCAAAAGTTCGTACGCATTAACAATCATCGAGCGGAATTTATATAAACGAAAAAGTTCTGCGTTTTTCCCAACACGTTTTGGGGTATCCGCAAAAACTGGCCCAGGAGAGGTGAGCTTTATTACCGCGGCGGCAACAAGCATTATCGGAGAAAATATAATCAACAGCGCAATTGCGGCGAGAATATCGATTAGTCGCTTAACCAGTACGTAACTCATATAGTCACACCAGGATATCTACCATATTAGCAAAACTTTCTAAAAATTTCTCCTCACCAAACCTTTTTGCATTATTTATACAGTCTTTTTCAGCAAAGTGACGGACTTCAAATCTCTGTATTGCATCCAGCAAGTCGCCTGCTGTTTGTCTTTCAAAAAACATGCCTGTTTTGTTGGTCACGGTCTCTACTGCACCACCACTTTTGTGTGCGATAACGGGTTTGCCAAACGATTGAGCCTCCACCGGTACTATTCCAAAATCTTCTTCCTGGGGAAAAATTAGCGCTCTGCAGTTTTTATAATATTGGCCCAAATCGGCATCATTTACGAATCCGGCAAATTTGATATTCTTTTTTGCCATTGACCGAAGGCGTCTTTCCTCGCTGCCTGCTCCCACAATTACCAGCGGTTTATCCAACCTGTTAAACACCTCAATTACCAAATCCACCTTTTTGTATGGCACCATCCGTGAAACTACCAAGTAGTAATCCCCACCACCACCCTTGCTCCCATGATCCACTCTCGCCGGAGGGTAAATGACAGTCGAAGACCTGCTGTAATACTTTTCGACACGTTCTTTCACCGTGTTGGAAATGCTCACGATAACATCAGGTCTTTGCGCGGCAATCTTGTCCCACTTGCGAAGATAGGCAATCACAGGTTTAAGCAAAGCTCGTCGCAGGGAAGTATTTATATATTCATCGTATCCGCTCCACAGATAACGGGTAGGGGTAAGGCAGTAGCAAATATGCCGCGTTCCCGGTTTTGTAATTATCCCTTTGGCGGATTCTGACGTAACCGAGATAACTAAATCATAATCTGAGAAATCAAATGATTCAAAAGCCAACGGCATTAATGGTGCGTAAAGATCATGCCTTTTTTGGGCAAATGGAAAGTTCTGCAGAAAAGAGGAGATAACGGTGGAGAAAACCTTTGCCCAGGGCGCAGAATTTGGATGATAGACGGAAGTAAAAAGAGTAGCTTGTGGAAAAAGTTTGTGTAGAGATAAAAGTATCCTCTCTGCCCCGCCCCATTTGTTGACGCGATCATACACCAAAGCAGTTTTCATTGGCCCAACACCTCTTTATAGACGTTGAGGGTTTGCTGCGCCATTTTTCGCCAGGAGTACTTTTTAATCTGTATTCCACCAGCCCTGACAAGGTTCATCCTTGTCGCCTTATCTTCAAGCACTTTTTGAACTTTTTCTGCAATATCTCTCGGGTCTCTTGGGTTGAAATACAAAGCAGCATTACCATAAATTTCTCTTAAAACCGGTATATCGGAACAAACAACTGGTGTCTCGCAAGACATTGCTTCAAGCCCAGGCAAACCGAAACCTTCAGACAAAGTTGGAAAAACAAAAGCCTGGGCGTTTTTATAAAGTCCAGCCAATTCCTTGTCTGAAACAGTGCTTTTGACTTCCACAAAATCGGTGACACCTTCTTTTCCCAAAAACTGCTGAAATTTGTTCAAAAAAATACTCCGTCCGCAAGCAATAATTAGTTTGTTACCACGTTCTAGAATGTGGTAACAGGCAAGAGCGCGCACAAGCATCTCGATGTTCTTGTGTGGATAAAGATTACCTACATAAAGAATATAAGGGGCTTTGTTTTTTATTACCCCACCTTTGGCTAGGTCACTCACGCCTTCGTATGTTACGCATATTTTATTCTTAGCCTTTGGGAAAAATCCAACGATATCTTTTTCGACTGCATGGCTGGGAACAATAATTTTTCTGGCTTTTTTAACGGCAAATTTTACTGCTACCCGATAGGCGGCATACTTGCCCCAGTAAAAGGGTGCAGAAAGATTTGTCACATTGGTTCCATAAGAGTGGGTTCCATAAGATTTGTGCCATAAAATGTCATGGATGGTAATAATATATGGCTTCGGATACAAAATCGGAACGTTAAAATGCGGGGTGTGTAAAAGATCCAAATTTTCACGCAAGAAAATTTGGACAAGGGCTGTTTGTTCTAAAAAAGAATAATGGGGGATATCGGCAACGATTTTTTTCCAATCCGCGATATCGATTTTCTCAAAATCCTTTTGGCGGCAGAACAAAATATACTCATTTTCATGGTCAATTTTTTGCAGATTTTCAACTAACTCCTGAGTATACCGTCCAATGCCGGTGTTTCCCGTTCCCCACAATCGACAATCAATGCCAATTTTTGCCATATTTTATGAAGCTGTTTTGAAACGAGTTGTATGAAAACTTAATCTTTAAAATTCTAAAATATTCCAGAAGTGAAATACCAAACAAAACCATATCGGTTAAAAAACTGGGGTATTTATTTGTGTAATGCTTTGTATAAAACAATCGCATTGCCTCAGTTGATGCCTTAATAGAGCGCAAACGGGTTTCAGGGCTCGCCAAACTAACCTTTCTAATATGCTTTCTTATACCCGCGGACACCCCGCCGTAATGGAGAACATCAGCCTTGGGTAAAAATATAATTTTCCATCCAGCTTGTTTTATGCGATACGAAAAATCAATATCTTCCCCGTACATAAAATAGTCCTCATCCCACCATCCTAAACTTTCTCCCACATTTCGACGAATTAAAAAGAACGCGCCACTTATAACGTCTACTTCATGGGGGAGTGCGCTGTCTATTAACCACCCTAAAGTATAACCCGAAAAAATTTTACTGTGGGGGAATAGGCTCCTTAAACCAATAAATTGGAAAATCGCGTTCAAGGGCGTTGGGAAACCACGGTGGGCTGGACTATCAGTTTCCCCGGTTGGTAAGTGTAATCGAGCCCCTACTGCCCCAACATCGGGGTGTTCCTCCATATGCAGGAAAGCTTCTTTTAAAGCATCTTTTGACAATACTGTGTCAGGATTTAAAAAGAGAATATATCTGCCCGAAACTATTTTTATGCCCTCATTATTCCCTTTTGAGAATCCTAAGTTAGACAAATTTAGCACGGCCGTTATATGTTTGTCTTTTTTGCCTAGAGCGTTCACCAGCTCACGAGAGCCGTCTGTTGAGGCATTATCAACCAATACAATTTCCCAGGAAATGTCTTTAAGATTGGCACCTCTGATTGAATCTATACATTGCTCCAAATAGCCTTTGGCGTTATACACCAAGATAACAATACTTAGGTCAACTTTTTCCACCGGTGGCCTCCTTATACACAGCGTCTAATTTTTGGGCTATAACCTGGTAGGTATATTTATCCTCCACCAGAGAACGCGCGTTTGTGGCAATTTTTTTGTAAAGTTTATTGTCAGTTAATAATCTTGCTGCCTTTTGGGCAATTTCATCGAATGTATCAGCCAGCAAAACATGCTCTCCGTCGGTTGCGTCAATGCCTAAAATCCCAATTGAAGTTGTCACAACAGGCAGCTTAGCCGCCATCGCCCCAACAATTTTCAAACGCGCGCCGGATGGACCATAAAGCGGTGCAACCATAATGCCTCCCTCGTGATATGCCTTTTGAATGCCTTCAATATCCTCAATTTTTAAATCAACCACTTCTATATCGCTAGAATTGATAGTGGGAATTTTGTCGGTATTTTGGCCAACGATAATCAACTTCGCATCAGACACGCGCTTTTTAATTCTTGGGAATATTTCACGAACTAAAATATTGACCGCTTCAACATTTTGCAGCCAGGCGTAATTTCCTACAAAAATAATCTTTTTGCAAAAATGAAGAGGCACATTTTCCATCAAATCCTCCCCTACTCCGTTTGGCACCACGGCCACGTTTAGGGAAGGTACTAATTTTTTCATCGAGTTGGCATCGCGCTCTGACAAAGCAATAACGCGCGCCGCCTTTTCCCAATATCTGGTTTCCCAAAGTTTTATTTTTAAAACATCAATCATCAACAGGGGCCGCAACAATTTCCATTTAAAATTCTCTACAAAATGCTGATAAACTTCGTATTCTATTGTTTGGTCTACCAAAACGATAGGAGTATTTGTTTGTGGGATATGCAAACTGACATAAAAAGTTTCGGCGTGAATTATGTCAAATTTTTCGCTTTTCAAAACATTATTAAGGTCGCTTTTTTCGGCAGGAGAAAAATTACGAATCATCAAAAACGGATAAGGACCTATTCCAGTTTTGAAAATGTTTGATAAAGTCCAAGGTTTAGTTGGACGCTTAAAAATTTTTACTTCTGTGCAGTATTTTTCTAACTCACCGATATATCTTCTTTCCTCATCGTGTTTTATTAAAGAATAGAGCGTTATATCATGCTTTTTGGAAAGCTGTTTTATTAAGTTGTAAGACCTGATTTGCCCCCCTGAAGACGGAGGATATGGGAGATATGGAGTAAGCATTAATACCTTCATTGCTTTTTATGTGTTAAGTCAACGATAACGTATTTGTCCGTTTGCTCCATAACTTTATATTGGTTCATTGCTTGTTTTGTTTGAGCATCAAAATTAACGGAGACATAATATTGGGCTCCCAGATTGCTGATCATTTCCGGCAATGGGTAAGTAATAAAGGGGAAGCCGCGTCTTTTTGTTTGATACAAAAATGCCGTGTCGCCATTGTACGGCACAAGAACAACAGCATCTCTGGGAAGCAATTTATCTGCAGCAGATCCTGCCGATATTATCTCAGGGTGATTGATTTTATAGTATTCTTTAATTTGGTAAAAAGAGAAAAAGAGAGCGGCCGCAATACTCCCTACAATCGCCAAACGCACAATTTGTTTAGAAAACTCGTGACTCGTCCACAAAGCATAAGTTCCAACTCCCAATGTAAGACTTACTGCTGGAATAACTAGCGTTTGATAATAGTCATGTCTTACAGAGGCAGTGGCGACAACAGAAGCATAAATCAACTGACTACCAACCAAAATATGTAAGAAATATGGATATTTTCCTTGAGGTTTTACCAGCAGTCCAACGATAAATGGTAAAACTCCCCATACTCCTAAAATCATTCGTCCCAATCTTTCTTCAACAACCCACCACCAAAACGCAGGACGAAAGCGAATGTTGTCCCCGTTAAAAGCCCAAGCCCAATGGGGGATACCAACAAGGTAATTTTCGCGCCACATCCAGGAGCGCCAAAGTAAAAATGGCGCCGCAGCCAGACATAGAAATACCCAAAGGCTGGGATTCCACAATAGTTTCCTAAACCCAAATTTTGCCCAAGCCAGGTAAAAAATAGGCAAGCCGTAAAAAATTATGTAAGGCTTAACCAAAATTGCCAAAGATAAAGCCGCGCCAGAAATTACCACACCCCAAAACTTTTCCGTATAAACATAGCGCGCAAAGGCCCAAAGCGAAATAGTTATAAACATAACTGCCATGGGTTCGGGCAAGATCACCCGGGAAAAATAAATGTTGAAAGGCAGAACTGCGAAAAAAAACGCGGCTAAAACTCCCTCCCGCGACCCCCACAGTCTCCTTCCTAACAGGGACAGAAAAACCGTTGAAGCCAAAGAACATAAAACAGACGTTAAACGACCCCACTTATCAATTCCAAATGCTGGATATGTTTTGTAAAGCACCGCGTGGAGGGCGTTATAAATTGGGAACTCGACGAATCTCCAACCTTGAGGATTGTCCAAACCTGAAGCGATATTGGAAATGTCATGATAGCGGGGATGCAGAAGGTCAATACCGTTTTGCACATAAATGCGCGTTACCGAAGCAGTGTCTGCCTGTCTCCATGAATGCCAATCGGCAACAGGATTATCGATCTTGTATAGACGAACCACCAACCCCACTCCTAATACAAAAAGCAGAGCAAGCCAATAAATATGTATTTTTTTCAAGACTCGTTTATCCTTTCCTTCAAACTCCGCCGATCAACAATACCCATGGCAATTCCTGTTAACAACCAAAAGATTATAGCAACTTTGGATGCCTCAAAAACATCAATAAAACTTGCGTTGACCAATATTCCCACCAACCCTCCAGAATAACCAACAATAAAACCATATTTCCAGTCATGTTTAGCATTCTTAATAAAGGAGATTAAATTTTCAAAAACCCGCAAAATAATCAAAAGAAAAGCGAGTGCTCCCACCAATCCAACTTCCCCCAAAGCACGCAGATAATCGTTATCCGTTGCTAAAGTAATCGATGAATACCCTGTTCCCAAAAGCGGGTTTTTAGCAAATGCCCGGATTGCTCTTGGCCATTCAATGTTGAGGCGAATCGCGGCAGAACGATCTTCTAAAACAGCTGGAGCAGGTTGGGTCTGGTTATTCTCCAGTTCTTTGCTGCGTTGGCGTTCTGGAGAAGCAGAGTTCTTTTGAGCTGCTGATACGGAAGGTACAATTAAAGTCGAAATATTAACTTTGATCAGTCTTTCCCAATATGTTTTTACACCTAATCTATAACGCGCCCCCAAATTGCTTAAAAACACCGCCCCAAGTATGGCTAGCAAAACTATTGGTACTACATATCTTTTTTTGTTAAATACCCATAAAGCCACAGAAACGCCAAACAATAAGGCGACGAAAGATACTCTAGACTCTGCTTTAAGCATCAACCAAAACGCAGGCAGAACGGAAAAAGTCAAAAACAACATTCTGTTTTTTAACTTTTTGTAATAGAAAAAGAGTGTTGTTGATAGTGGCAAAAGCATAACTAAAAACGCCGAAAGATCGTAATGTCCGGCAAAAGTTGAACCAAGTCTTGCCCCCGAAATCCAGCGCAGAGCCAAGCCTTTTGAGTACTCTTCGTTTTGCGTAGTAATAACCGGTAAGCCTAAATGGATTTGTCCCCAACCAAAGAGAAATACAAAAAATACACCAACAAACAAGCACTGGGCAAAAAATCTGCTTTTGTCGATTTTTTGAGTAACTGAATAAGCAATAAGCAGAGGGAGCATGTATTCTATGCGTCTGGCCCAGTGTAATAAAGCAATATGAGAAGACACCGTTTTGGTTAAAAAGATTGCACTCAAAACCGACAAAAACCCAACTCCCCAATAAATCAAAATTGCCTGGGTTAATTTGTTTTTAAGCAAAAAAGCCGCCTGTTTGGCAGAAAGTATATAAATAGCCCAAACAAGCCCAACAAAAATAATAATAAAATCCTCAGCACGTATCGCAACATACGTACCGGGAACGGAAAAAAGAGGAAATTTAGGGTAAAGCGGCACAGTTAGAAGTAGTGCGGCCAAACCGTACTTCAAGATCATTTTGGCATTAGAGTTAAATACTCTGAAAAGCTTTCGCATAAATATTTTTAGCCTGGGTTTGCTGAAAAATTAACCCAAACACAAAAAACCTTAAGGACGCCCCAATTTTCAGCAACACCGACGCTAAAGGATACTGTGCTGGAAAATGCTTACGATAAAATAAACCAATTCCCTTAAATTCTCCTACCACACTTCGCTCTTTACCATAAACATTATTTGAAAAATGCACTCCCTCGCCGGTACTTGAGGCACCACCTATATGCATAATTCTTGCAATCGGCACATACCTAATTCCCCAACCTTTTTGTTTAAATCGGTAGCAATACTCCATATCTTCAGCATACATAAAAAACTTCGGATCAAATTCAGCAACTTCTTCTTTTGCAGTTTTGCGAATCAGCATAAACGCACCAGTCACCCAATCAAGCGAATGTTCCTGTCGATAAAAGGTAGGGTGTGGGTGATATGACCCAAAGAGCTCGCCTACACCTGGCAAATCATCCAAGAAAGTTGACCACAAAAAAAGATGCCACAAATCCGGATACATACCCCCCGTTGGCTGTATGCTCCCATACGGATTTGTTAGTTGGCAGGTAGCCACTCCAACTTTTGGATGTTGCTCCATCCAGGGAATCATGGGTGACAAGACGTTTTCGCCAAACTCAGTGTCGGAATTTAATAGTAGAATATATTTGCCTCTGGCAACACTCATTCCTAAGTTGTTACCTGCAGAAAACCCTAAATTTTCTTTGCTTAAAATCACTACCACCCCCTTTACCTTTCTCTTCAAATCTTTTAGCATTTCTACCGATCCGTCTGTTGAGGCGTTATCAATAATTATCAACTCGTAGTTTATGCCCTGGGTATGACGAACGACTGATTCTATGCAGGCCAAAGTTAAATTTTTGGTGTTGTAACTTAAAATTATGATCGAAACATCGATGGATTTACTTTTCATTTTTTCACTATTCTTTTGGCAATATTAAAGAAAGTCGTCAATATCTCCCGCAAAAGAAAAAGCAATCCCAACACAGCTGCTGTTAATATTCCCACTCTCAGTCGTGGGTCTGAAGGAACATACCTTACTGTGATCTTCCTTTCGTAATGCACTCCACGATACCATATCTCATCCTTGGCAGTTTTTGCCTCAAAGACATTTACAAACAAAGACTCTCTAAATGGGTGAATTATCTCAGGTAAATAAACACTACGCGTTTGATCTCGTATCAAAACTTGAGCATCTTCGGGAGGATAGGTTACGGTATATGAGATGTTTAGCAGAAGGTTTTGTTTTTTAAATTCTTGTTCGTAATGCTTCAAAATATCTTCCCGAGAAAAGTCAGTAAAGTAAGCGCGCCGCTGGTAAAAATTTTCCACATCAGCCTTTTCAACAGATTGAACAGAGTCCGAAGGGGGTTTGGGAAAGTGTGGAGAGGGGACAGATAAATATGCAACTGTGCCGAATAAAACAACAGCGGTCAAGATATAAAACACAATATTCAAAAGGAGCTTCATAACAATTATTGGAACAGGCGAGAATGGCCTAAACTATAGCGGGGATTTTTATTCTTTCTTTCTCCAATTTCTTTTGCAGGTACTCCTCCGACAATCGCAAAGTCCGAAACACTTTTGGTTACCACCGCGCCTGCCGCAACAATTGCACCTCTTCCAATTTTTACTCCAGGCAGGATAATAGCCCGAGGACCGATAAAGACATAATCACCAATTTCAACAGGCCCTTCAATGGCATGGAAATCTTCTGAGTGAACATCATGTTCGGAGTTGTAAATTAATACTTCGGCGGCTATATTTGTGTGGTTCCCAATTATTAACGGCGCGCGGCCGTCCAAAAATGCGTTATTCCCAACAATTGTGTCTTGCCCAATTTCTATATTTTTTGGCTGGAAGAAATTGGTCCACATGTGGATTGTTGAACCTCGCCCCATACGGACTCCGACCAACATGTAAATCGCGTGCCGGAGCGTGCGTATTGGTATATGACCTACCCAGCGCAAGATCATTAACTCAAAATCGAGAAAGTAATTGCTAAGTCTGTTCGCAATCTTCCCCAAAGCTTGAGAGAGAGTTAGCCTGTTGCCATTTTTATCTTGGAAAAGATTCATAAATTTGTTAATACGTCCAAAGTTTTTCGTGCTGTTTCTTCCCAGGAAAATTTTGCGGCTTGATCCAAACCTGTTCTTATCATCTTATCATATGCTGCGGAGGAGGCGGAAACTACCTTGTTTATCCCCTCAGTTATACCTTCTACGTTGTACGGGTCAACTAAAATACCTGCTTTGCCCACCACTTCCGGATAACTGGTGACATTAGAAACAACAACAGGTGTCCCGACAGCCATACTTTCCAAAGCGGGAATTCCAAAACCTTCCCAAAAACTGGGGGAGACAAAAACTAAAGCTCCAGCCATCAAAGGGGCTTTATCTTCTTCGTGGAAAAAGTCCGTAAAAATAACGCGGTTTTGCAATCCCAACTCTTCCACCTTCTTAAAAATCGTGTTAAACAACCAACCTTTTTTACCGGCAACCACTAATTTGGTGGCAAGTGATGGGCGATGGGTGATGAGTAGATGGAATGCTTCCACCACTCCTTCTATGTTCTTGCTTGGCTTTAAGGTACCCAAGTACAACACATATTTCCCCTCGATTCCATATTTTTTGGCAACCTTTTCAATTTCTTTTTTCGGAATGGGATATTTAAATTGGCTTTTGTCATAGCCCAAAGGGGTCACCACAATTTTTCTCTTAGCCCATGGATAATGCTTTATAATGTCCGATTTTGTGCTTTCAGATATTGCTAGAACCTTCTGCGCTTCCAGTAAAGAAATTAAGGTCCAATACTTCAATTGAAAAAAGTCACGTTTTTTAAATTGGTCGGGGAATCTCAAATATCCCAAGTCCATCACGGCCATCACCGTTGAAACAGGTGGAAACAAAGGCAAATAGTGTGTCGGTGCAAAATACACATCAGGTCTTGTTCGCCACACAGTGAGAGTTTTTTGAATAAGTCCGCCTGGCACTATTTTATATGTCCACCCAACCCTTTCTTTGGGTAAATGGGGGAGAGGCGGGGAAGCCAAATAAACCACCCACTCATGCTTTTGTGCCTCTTCCAATTTCTCCAAGGCACACAATAATTCTGCGGCATATTGATTTACACCCACGCGGTTTTTCAAATTTGCTTCGTTGCCGTCTACTCCGATAGTCATTTCAAAGCCTCCTGATAAACCCGTAAAGTGAGTTTTACCGTATCTTCCCAAGAAAACTCCTTTGCTCGCTGCCTCCCTTTTTTTGCCCACTTTTCTCTGTTTCTAACAACTTCTTTAATACCATCCACAATTTCTTCGGTTTTTGTAGGATTTACCAACACCGCAGCATCCCCCGCTACTTCGGGCAAACTTGATGTGTTGGACGTAATCACAGGACAGCCAACTTTCATTGCCTCAAGAATCGGCTGCCCAAAACCTTCATACAAAGAAGTGTATACAAGAGCCGCTGCCCCCGAATAAAGCGCAGATAAATCTTCAAAGCCGGTAAAGCCGGTAAAAATTACATCTTTCCCAAAATTTCCCTGAGGTTTTCTGCCTACCACTACTAACGAAAGCTTGTGATTGACACGAATTTTATCAAAAGCTTCAACTATTTTGGGAAGATTCTTGCGTGGATTAGTTCCCACAACCAAAAGATACTTTCCAGGTATCATAAATTTTTTAACAACCCTCTCAACTTCATCAAAGCCAACTGGGCAAATCCGTTCATCCCCCGCCTCTGGTATAACCACAATTTTTTCGGGGTTTATTCCTAAGAGTTCAACCGCTTCCTGTTTGGTAAAAGATGAAACGGCAATTATTCGATCAACTTCCTTTGCCACCCATGCCAGGCGTTTTTTGTGCACATCTAAAATTTTCTTGGGGGTGTACTGCGGATATCTTAAAGGCGCTAAATCGTGAATTGTGGTTATCTTAAAGGCACAAGTTGGCGGCTGCGTCCAGTCAGAAGAATGTAATAAATCTATATTCCCCACAAACTTTTCAATCGGTAAAGTGTGTAAATTATTCCAAAAAATATCGGCAATTGTCGGGGGAAAGATGAAAGATTTGAGAGTGCTGTTTTTTGTAGGCGGAAATAACTGCTGCAATTCACCCCGTCGTCTTAATGCCCCACCAAATAATACGTACTCGTTTTCCGAATCAACCCGCAAAAGATGAGTGACTAAATTTTTTGTATAGTCACCAACACCCGTGCCATAAACTGCTTGTGAGACGTCAATGCAAATTCGCATATGTATTCCTTTCGTACGCCCAAACGGTTACACCATTAAAATCTTTTTCCGCCATTCTTTGGTATCCCACACTCTCAATTTTTTTACGCAAGCTATCTTGCGGATCAAAAATAGGCTGAACGTACCGCATCAGGTATATTTTCTCAAAATTCCCTCTCCCAAGTCCATCAGGACCAAACGAAGGTACACCCTTTGAATAATAAATATAGGGATCGCGCTGATTGTTCGTGACAAAAAGAGTTGCTGCACTTTTCTGTCCCGCGTCCTGCTCAAGCCAGGAAACTGCACTTTTCCAATCTTCTCTGTGGAACCGCGGTGTAAAAAGATAAAGCGAACTGGCAGTAAGGTTTATAAATAGTATTCCTGCCAACAGCGGTTTAAACCACCGAGCGCCCAGGTTTTGTGTACCATATGCGACTAGGAGATAAAATAAAGGCAAAACAAATAAGAGTCTGAAATAAGAAAAGACAGAAATGTATAATCCCAACGCAGCTGCTGCCAAAATGGGGAATAAAAACAAAAGCCACAGGGGCCTTGCTTTTTGCCATTTTCTCAAAGTGCCAAAAAGTGCTGTTCCGAAAATTGCGCCCGATCCAAGAACTGTCGCAGCATACAAAGATTTATTGTAAAAAGAAATGCGTCCCAGCATGAACTTTACGGGAACTAAGGCTAGCTCTTTAAAATTGGTCTTACCCAAAGTCACCCACCAGTTCGGTGCATTGCTATGCACGGCAAGCCCGTTTTGCAATTGGTTTAAAAAGATAGGGAACCACGGGAGGAGTAGCAATAAAACCCCAATAAAAGGGAGAACTAATTTTTTCTTTTTTATTAGAAATAATGGGATTAAAATTAGTGCTGGCAGATAATCGGTGTAGAGTAAAATTGCTGCAGTTATTACCAAACCGATCCACTTTTCGCTTACAAAAAACCAGACCACAAGAACAGCCAGCAAAGTTTCCAAGCTATACATTCTCGCCTCTTGCGAGTAGTAAATATGCAAAGGTGCAGTAGCCAAAAAGGCGGCGGCTGTTACTGCTACTCCACTGCCAGACAACTTCTTGCCAATAAGGTAGACAATATAAACAGTGGCCACGCCAGAAATAACAGACAATACCCGAACAGCAATTTCTGACGTACCGAAAAAACTAATCCACATTTTAAGAACTAAATAGTAAAGCGGTGGGTGAAAGTCGCCTGGCGAAAACTTAAAAATTAAATCCGGGAATGAAAAGTTTTTCGCTGCCAAAACACTCGTTGCTTCATCTAACCAAAGCGACTGGTTTAGAGAAAATAGTCGGATAACAAATGCGCCCACTAACACTAAAATCAAGAATGTTTTTTCTCTACTTCGCACTTTTACCTCCAAATAGTGAAGTTAAACTACCGACAAAAATCCCCGAGCCATAAACAATTTTAAAAACAAAAAATTGCGGCCTTTTGTTTATCAAGCTTTTGACTAATCCCACAAGGACTGAAATAGGGAGAGAGGCACGAACAAGTGCCACAAATTCCCCTAAAATTCCAAATTTATATCTTCTTTTGCCAATCCATTTTGCCTGATTAAATATCTCTCCCAAACTTTCGGGGTTTTTGTGATAAAACTTTGCACTAATAGCATTGTCGGCAAGATACCCTAACTTTTTACTTAAAGACCAGTCATCAGTATATTCTCCGCTTGGCGTAAATCCGCCTACACGAAAAAACTCGCTTTTCAAAATTGCCCGAAAAACTTTTTGTTTATCAGGATAATTTTTTGGGTGGCGTTTTCCTTTCTCCCAACCTTCGTTAATTGTCCAACAAGCAGACCATATATTTTCAGGATTGGCAACCAGCTCTTCCTTGCTAAACGTTCCTTTTGATTTTCCTTCTAATATTGGCTTGACTAACTTTTCCAGAAAATCAGTAGCAAAAGTCATATCCGAATCTACAAAAACCAAAACTTCACCTTTGGCATGTTTTGCCCCTAAGTTTCGTGCACTTCCGGGTCCTTTATGTTTTTGCTTAAGCAGAGTGATAAGTGATTGGTGATTGGTGATGTGTGAAACTACTTTTACTGTGTCGTCTGTCGAGCCGTCATCTACAACAATCACCTCATAATTATTGTATGTCTGTTTATTCAGGGATTCCAAACATTCCACAATGACGTTTTCTTCATTGTAAGTTGGGATTATTACAGAAATTTTTGGGCTGTTCATGGAACTAAACTATGGAATAGCTCATCGTATTGCTGGGCAATTTTGTCCCAGGAAAATTTTTCAGCTTGTCTTCTTGGTTTATCTCCCCGTTTCATAGCGAGTGTTTTTTCTAAGGCTTGAGCATACTCTTGGGTGTCTTCCGGATTTACAAAAAGTCCGGCGTCCCCAACTATCTCACAACGAATCGGGTCATTGCTGACAACAACTGGCAGACCGCATGCCATTGCTTCCAACATCACAATGCCAAACGATTCCCAAGGTGAAGTTGGAAACGTAAAAACATCCGCGGCTTTGTAAACCTGGGACATTTGCGTGCGAGCAAATGAGAGAATCTGAAAGCGTCCAGGGAGTAATTTGTCTCCAAGTTGCTTTAAACATTCTTCTTGCTCACCCTTCCCCGCAATTAATAACGAGCCTTTGGGAAGTTTGGAAACAGCCTTAATTGCCAAATCCAGTCTTTTCATCGGAATCAAAGCTGCTGCGCACAAAACAATAGGCTTGGCAAGATTGATTTTTAAACCATCACCTACTCTGTTGAACTTTTTTACGTCTACGCCATTTGGAATTTTAGCCACTTTGATAAATGGACTAGCCTTGCGCGCCCATGCACACTGATAATCCGTCAAGCCCACAAAACAGTCCGGGAAAACCCATAAATTAAGCCGATCATCAAAACCCAGTCCTGCTTGTCCGGAAATAATTAACTTCTTTCCGTGTCGCACACACCAAATTTTACATAACAAGCTCTGCCAACCTCCGTTTGTGGGAATTAAAACATCAGTGTCCACACTAACTTTAGACAACACCTCTATGGTAAAATCTTTTACATTTTTAGCTTTGCTTTTGCCTCCCTCGAAAACATCTACCTTATGACTAAGAAGAGTTAGCCGGCTAGATAGTTCCTGGACATAAGTTTCAACACCCCTATTAACTTTATCGCTATAAAAAGATAAAAAAGCCACCCTCATTGTTTTTTCCTCCAAACCCAAACCACGTTTTTAAGTTCTTGTTCTTTAGTGTAATTTTGGCTTAGGTAATTTACAATCTTTTCAGGCTGATAACGTCCCAACAAGGACTCACTCTCTTTGGGAATTCTCCATACCAGATAGAGCGGAGAATTGTTAGACCACTTAGATAAAATTTCCTCCTGCACGCCAGAAATTTCCCAATACCAGGAAAAATTATCAGCCCAGGGTTTAGGCGGAAGCGTGTTTGATAAAACATAATATTGCGAAGAAAAGCCTTGTAAAAAAACCGTTTGATTGTCACCAACTGCTTCTTTTATTTGTGCTGCCAGTTTTTTGTCTTCGCTGTTATAAAACCTCGCCTCCTTGCCCCAATCAGTCCTCACAACAGGAAAGATAATCACTCTTATTGATGCCGCAATAAAGAGTGCGTACACAATTGCAGAAGTCGGAGAAAACTTAGTTTTTAGCAAAAGTATACCCACAAAAACTGCCCAAAAGGCCAATACTATTTGAAAATGAAAAAAAGAAAACCTTGGATAAACAGCCAAAAT
This sequence comes from Candidatus Blackburnbacteria bacterium RIFCSPHIGHO2_01_FULL_43_15b, assembly GCA_001816385.1. Classification (GTDB taxonomy): domain Bacteria; phylum Patescibacteriota; class Microgenomatia; order UBA8517; family UBA10165; genus 01-FULL-43-15b. The sequence continues at coordinate 16,925 of MHBW01000008.1, read as the reverse complement.
TCCCACAAAAGACAAAAGCGAAAGCAAAAAGAAGTCGGGGTGTTTCAATATTTTCCAATTCTTCACTGCTATAATTATTAAAGAAAAAGACAATATGGCCAGAACTGCCACTTGATGACGTGATAGCGACATTTGGACATAGCCCGGGAACTTAGACCACTGCATTGCCGGATATAAAACCACCCACTTCCAAAAACCAATTAAGGCCCCTTCCTGCCATAACCTAAACAAAAGTGGAATACCAAAAATCAAAGGCCCCAAAAGGAACGATATTACGCGCTTTGTAAGGGGTCGCCTTAAAAGGTGCGATCTATCGCGCCAAATAAGGTATGCCAGTACAGCGATATAAAATAATCCTGCGGTTTGTTTGGTAAATGCGGCAAGGGCAAAGAACAATCCACTAGCAAATAAGTTATTTTTCAAAAGAAAAAATAGACCTAAAAGTACTGGTGGGACAATGGCGATATCAAACCACAACATATTGCCTTCTAAAAAAGGCTGAAGAAATACATAGCAAGTCGCGGCAACAATACCTGCTCTCTCACTTTTCCCCACCTGTCTTGCTAGCAGCCAAACACACACTGTGGAAAATAAAACTACAATCCAGGAGAACCACTCTAAAACGAAAAGTTTATAACCGAAAAATTTATAAAGATATGCAAGCGTAAGTGTGAGAACTGGTGGATATGGATGGACCATGTCCTGATATAACAAAAACCCATGGTTTTTGAGATAAGGATAAGAGAACATTTCCGGCCAGGCAGTAAACTTAAGATGAGTTAAAAAATACAAATGAAGAGAAAGCAAAGCAAATAGGAGTAGTAGAGACTTTAGTTTCATTGTTTTTGGGCGACAACTGACAACCCTGTACCCATCTTAAGTCGTGTAACAAACCAGGCAGGTATGGCTGTTAAAACATTTCTGAAAAATCTCTTTTTAAAGTTTGTTAAACTCTGCCAGATTTCAGCGGCCGGATTATCGTACTCCCACACCCCCGAGACCGCATTCCATTCCAACATCTTAAAACCAGAATCACTTAATACGCCGTTAAGCGAGTTTGGGGTAAACTGCCAAAGATGCTCTTTAGTTAAAACGTACTCCCAGGAATCTCCATATATTCTTGCCGCGAGACTGCCTGCATTCGGTACGTTAACCACAATAATTCCATCATTATTAAGAAGCCGATGAGCTTTTTTCAAAACCCTTGCGGGGTCGGTTAAGTGTTCAAGCACATGGTTAAGAATAATCACATCGTATTTGCCAGAAATTTTAGACTCTTCAAAAGTTTCTCCTATCGTAGGTATTCCGATTTTCTTTGCATAAAGAGAAGACTTTTCTGACGGCTCGATACCCTGGACAACCCAACCTGCGTTGCGAAAGATATCCAGCAAAAGCCCCATTGATGACCCAACCTCGAGTATGCTACCTCTCTTTTTGTATTTCAGAACTTTCTTAAAAACAACCCTGAAGATATTTCTGAATAAGTCTTGGTTTTGTAAGTAAACTTCATCTCTGTGGTAGTTTTTCGTTTCCATTATTAGTACCCCACCCTCCTCGGAAAGATTTTTCTTTTTATCTTTCTAAGCGGAGTTTCTATCGCCGCCCGAACTTTAAAATAGGTGTCAACCTTCACCCAAGGTGAAGGAACAATTAAAGGTCTGTCCTTAAAAAATACTTCGGGATAATAAAAGTCAGCCGGAAACGAAACTCCTAACTCATATTTTCTCTTCATCACTCTTTTGGGAACATCGGTTTCTTTTTTCATTTCTCCTGCTCTTGGAACATTGGTAGCATGAAGATATGGCGCGTCCACATAAATAATTTTTTGCGGATCACGGTACTGGATCATTTTGTTTTCTGCATCCGTCCAACCCCACTGTCCATGAGGCCCAAAGGAATGTAACCCAGAAATTTTGCGATTTATCCCACGAAGATTTAGATGTCCTCTGTGGCCAGCTAAATGATACTGCCCACTTGACGGGTCCTGGTAATGATAAATATCCCCCACCAAATTTACTGTCGGTACCACTATCGACTCCACATTATCTCCTTTTTCGTTTACAACTGAAACAAGATGGCGAATGCTATCTTGCCACCAAACCTCATCTCCGTCCACCATTAAAAACCAGTCGGTTTTTGTTGCGTCCAGCATTGCTTGCCGAACTTGCTCAAACGTGTCCGGCGTCACGTTTCCGTACTCGCGAAAATATACTTTTTTTCTCCCCTCGGGGGTTTTTAATATTTCATCTATTATCTCTTGGGTGCCGTCCGTGCTGCCCGTATCCCACAGAAGCACTTGGCCTACATGATTTATAACAGACATGACAGAAAACCAAACATATCTGGCTTCGTTCTTGACCAAACAATGCGCTGTGATTGTCTTTTTCATTATTTATTCTTTTTGCCCAAATAATACCCCACAAACGCGTAGGCCACTAGTAAAGTTGAAAGATTCCAGACTATGTGAACCGCAACGGCCCCCCATACGCCATACAAAGGAATCAAGTACACATTAAGCCACCACACAAGTGGAATTTGCAGCAGGGACAAAATGCCTATGATTTTAGGTTTATGCAACGCGTAAATTAATAAGTTCACAGCCGGCATGGAAATCACAAAAGGAATATAGCCAACAAGGAGCCATTGTAAAATTCCCCTGGATTCTTCATATTCGTCCCCAAATAGGGATATGACTAATGGGGAAATTAATATGCCAGAGAGTAGCCCAAAAGCCAAAAACACAGAAAGCGCGATACTCTTTTTGAAATATCTTGACAGTGCCCTCTCCTCAAGTGTTGCAAACCTAGGAGCAAGCACCGTAGCCAAACTTCCAACCAACATAGGCACTCCGACTGCCAATTGCTTAGACGCACCAAAAAGGCCTGTTTGATAAGCACCAGAAATATCCAGAAGCAATATTACGTCGATCCTTGAGGCGATAGCAGCTGCGATACGATTTAACCCCAACCAACCCGAAAAAAATAAAAGGTTTTTTGCCCCTGTCCAATGTTTAACAAACGCTAGGCGTGTAGGCTGCCAAAAGAAGGTTAAGAGAAGAGTTGCCAAAGGTGTTCCAGAATACATCCATAAGGTATTGTGCAAATTTAACTTTCCTTGCGCAAAAAGCAGGTAAACGCCTACCAGACGAATTAGGTTAACAAAGGCAATAAAGAAAGCCGATAAGCCCCATTTCCCTCGAGTTTGTAAAGATGCAACCTGAAAATCAAGCATTAAATAGGAAAAGATTCCCAAACCTGAGACAAAAGTCAAAAAAGAGTCATCTGTTTTGAAAACCAGAGAAGAAATCGAACCGGAAAAAATAACAAGTATCAGGAAAACCAGTCCTGCCGTTAAAATCCGGAAAAAGAAAGCCAAATGCCTGAAGTCTTCAGCTTCCTGATGTTTTTGTTCAGTAAGACTCTTGGCAAAAAACCGGTAAAGGCTGGAAGCAAGTCCAAAATCTCCTAACGCTTCAGCTATGGTTATTAAACTTATTACTGCCGCAACTACTCCCCATTCTTCAGGCCCCAATCTCCGTGCAACCAAAAGCGTAAACAGAACAGCCAAAACAGCGCCCCCCATGTTGCCTGCAAACAGTGCTGAAGTATTTTTTGCAGTCCCTGAGAAAATTAGCCTTTTAATCTTATCCATATATAGCCAAGAACCAGTATAACTAGTGTGCCGACAGATATATACAAGCCTTGATCCACCACTTTTTGTCCGGTGAAAAAGATAGTTCCGCTATTTGCCCCAGAAACATAAAATGTGTTCACTGCCGAATACGCTGGCAATGATGCAAATTGCTCTTGCGCGGTAGAAAGTTTCCACATCGGATTATAACTATCTGTAAAAACAATCCAGTGTGCTTTTTCGGAAAGTGTGACAGAATATTTAGTAGGATTAATATAGTTATAATTAACTGGAATCCAAGGTGGGCTGGAAAAATTTTGTAGGTCGACAACTCTGAACTTGGTTGAAATAGCCTGGGCCAGTTTATTTGCCTCTTCCCACTCTTTTGCTGGAATTGCCGCCGCAGTATTAACTACCTGTTTCCCTCCGGAACTTTCAACAGTTAAGTTTTGGGTGCCTTTTTTATATTCTGTCGGCTCTCCCACCTGCCATTCCATTTTTCCAGTTGCATTCATTTGACGACGTGCAATCACATATGTATCATCGGCGGGAATTGACAGGTTGAAATACAACTTTTCCCCCGTTTTTGTAGAGAACGCAATTCCCTTGCCATAGTCAAAATCGTCAAAATTTATATTGTGTATTAGAAGTTCATATTTGTATTTTAGATAGTCCCCAGAAGCTCTAAGCGCCCACTTACTTTTTTCATCAGGAGTTGCAAAATACTTCTGCAAAAATGAGAGTGCCAAATCTTTCTGATCGGAGTTGTTAAAAATCAGGTTCGCTGAGTCTGGCGAGATTTTTTCCAGGTTTTTTGGGTCCCATTTGCCGTCCTCCACAAACAAAAAGGGTTGGTTCGGCAAGAAATTCTTGTCCCCGCCCACTACAATAAATATTTTGTCTGTGGCGAAAATGTGGGACTTTATATTTGGTACTTCATAAACCGGGATGTTTGATGCTATATCTAGTTTTTTTAACCCCTCTATTGAATCCACCAAATTAAGCAGGTTGTCCCAGTCATATTTTTCCTCTTCGGTAAGAGTTGCTTTGCGAGGATCTCCTGAAAAAACGAGATATTTTATGCCAAATAATTTGAACCAGTCAATGGCTTTGGGATCGTGTAAAAAATTAAACCTGTCTTGAGTCCCGGTGTTCAGATTTGCTAATGGTCTCGCCCCAACCAAAGTCCTAGCGTCAACGGCTGGCTTTTTAAAAGTACCATATGCCCATGGATGGTTTTCAGGAAACCACACTGTGCGAAAGTTACCGGAATTGGCACGAATTAAATCATTTAGTATTTTATAATCGTCTGCAACCCTCCTGCCCACAAGAACTCCATTCATCTGGCCACTTATAGCTGGATAAACAAGCGAAAGTAAATATATAAACGCTACGCTAATAACTATCTTCCCCAGAATTTTACTGTACCTATTAATTAATAAGAAAATATTGTCCACAAACACCCCAACAAGCAATGCGCTAAAAAGCACTGTCGGGACAAAGAACTTGCTGGAATCGCGGAAAGCCGCACCCAAAGGCACATGTTCTATAAAAAATTCATAAGCGCCTCCCAACGGCGCTGCTGTACCTTTTGTTAAAAATGCAAAAATCAAGACACAAAGTGCAAAAACATAATTACTCTTTTTTTTAAACAACAAACTGCCAAACACTAGGAGTGGAATACCAACGAAGTAGAATGGTACAGAAAAAACTTTCCCAAATTCATTTGCCGGCCAGTGAGGCTGGAAAAGAAAGATGGAGTTGAGCAATGATATGAACTCAAGCGGCTTGTCCGCACCCATATCAATATTTGTCAGTAGTTTGGCGGCTGGATAGAGCCAGTACAAACTTAAACCCACCACTGAGAAGCAAAAAAGCAAGAAGATTTTAAAGTGTGACCACCTAGGTTCCCATAACTTTACTACAGCTTCTGTCACCGACCATAAAAGGAAAGCCAAAAAACAAATTATCGCAATTCGAGCATCAGCCGCGACAAGCAGCAGAAAAACACCAAGGGTTTTGTAAAGTTGCGGAAAGGTTGGATTCTCTCTTAATTTCCTTAAATAAAGAAGGCTTAGTGGGAAAACACCATAAGCTAAGGCAACACCCACTTGCCCGCCGTCAACAATAAGAAGAAAACTTGTGTTAAAGGTGTACACAAGACCTGTAAAAACTTGGGTGATTTTAGAAAGCTTTAAATTTCTTGCAAGAAGAATTGGGGTGATTAAAGCTCCCAGTACCGCAGGAAAATAGAAAAAAAGCCGTATCAGCACATCGCTTTGCAGGCCAAGAAATTTGTATAACGCTCCGTATAAAAGTGAAATTGGATAAATCCAATAGAGATGGTTTACATCGCCCAAGCCTGCTACTGACTGGTTAAACCACGCCCAAGGCTCTCCGAACAAAGAGTTTAGGGATTCTTGGTTGTAAAAAGGCGCATCGCCCCAAGCAAGGGGTCCTGGCAAAAAGAAAGCACGAAAAACGAGTAACGTTGGCACCAGAAGAATGAAAAAGATGTAATTGTTACTTTTTAATCTCATTACTAAACAGTCCTCCAAGAACAACTAACAATACAAACCAAAAAAAGTAATTTGTAATTTTTATTGCAAAACCATAATGATTTGTGGCCAAAAGGAGTGTAATTGTAGCAAATCCCAAGAAAATGAAAGCACGTACAATATGCGCAAGCATGCTTTAAGTTTATCTTTTTCCTGTATGAGGCACAACAACTGTGAAAAATTCTTTAGTTAAGTTGTGAGATATAGATACTCAGATAATCCAAGTCGTGTTTAACAAATCTCCATTCAGCAGTTGTTGGATCGTATTTCGTCATAAGCATTTCTATAACTGGGACATGGCTGTTCAGGACTTCTTTGGCGTGTTGTTTTTGGTCAGTCAGCTTTTTTTTGTTGATATATTCCACCCATTCACCAATTGTTGTTGAGTATCTGGTTGTCGTATTTTCAAAATTAGCCATATCTTTCTGTTCGATAACATATTTTAATTCTGTCAAGCGTGTTGTAGCTAATTTCTCCAAAGCATCTTTCTTCCTCTTTGGCAATGGGGAGTAGAGGAAAAGTTTAAACTTTTCTCCAAGTCTTTTTGCAAGAAAAGCGAATCCGTCTCCGGGATTAGTAGACTCTTTTGGCAATTCTAGGCTCGACTGTTGGGCAAAAACTGACGGCGCTTGGATAACATAGAGAAGGCAAACACCCACAAGACTCAAGAAGAGAAATCTTACTATTTTTACTGTTCGCATTATTAGGTAATTTTAAACGACTAACCCTGAGTTGTAAAGCAATATATGTTATTCTAGGTGAAAATCATCATGCGTAACTTGCTGCGTCCGGATATTGCCAAGATTGTCTTACCTCTTTCCCTTGCTACATTTTTCCTATACCTACCAATTATTGTCAATCCACAAATTTTGCTTAACCGAGGAAATGACCTTCAGGAATTTTACTGGCCAATCTTTTACTTTATAAAAGAATCTATTCTCCAAAATCACACAATACCGTTATGGAATAATATGTTTTTTTCAGGCACACCACTTCTCTCTGATCCGGGTGCCCTTTTGTTTTACCCGCTAAATGTAATTTTTCTCTTTTTGCCAATAGATGGTGCATTTATGGTGTCCCTAATATTTCACACCTTTTTAGGCGGGTTTGGGATCTATCTAACTGCAAAAAAGGGTTTTGGCTTCTCAAGAATAACCAGTGTTATTACAGCTATATTCTATATAACCTTCCCCCGAACTGCCGGATTTATAGAAGCAGGCCACTTGGTGTTTATCATAATGTCAGCATGGTTACCTTTCGTATTATTGGCAACGTTAAAATTGGTCAAGTCACCCAATTTTTTCTGGTCTGCAATCCTGGCAGTTAGCTTGTCCGGGTTGTTTTTCTCCTTTTCTACGGTATTTGTTATGGCAACCATAGTTGTTTGCGTTGTTCTCTTTTTAGCCGGCATATTTCTATTAGTTAAAAAGCGCTCTCCAAAGACTTTGATTTCTTTAATCCTTGTCGTCACACTTACCAGCGGTTTCACTGCAAATACGTTTTTGCCCCAGCTTGAATGGCTGCCTCAAACCACTAGGTTTATATTGCTTAAAGACCGTGATGTATACCCTAAATGGAATGGTAAAGTTGAGTTTGTAAAATCACTGTATCCTGAGCTTCTGGGCAAACAGATTTACGATTTAGATACAGAAAAATGGCTGGCTGTGGGAGTTTTCATATCTATTTTAGCTTTAATCGGGTTCTACAAACTTGAGAAAAAATATAAGATTTTAGTTGTTTTTCTTGTTTCGGGAATAGTTCTAATTAGTCTTAATAATGTCTCACCGATTAATTCCTTGCTTTTGGAGTCCGATTGGTACGTGCTAGGCCGTGTAGCTACAAGAATATGGTTTGTTAATACTCTAATATTTGTATTCCTGGCCGGCTTAGGTTTTGAAACACTGTACAGGACAAGGCTGAAAAAGCTAACTCTAGCACTTGCTTTTTTAACAATAATTGAGTTAATTACACTTTCGTGGATTTGGATTGGGAAGCCTCCAGCAACCACAAGAGAATTGGCTCCGGCTTCTGTTTTGGATTTTTTAAAAAGTGACCCGGAAACCTTCCGCGTCTTTTGTGTTACTAGGTGTTTATCCCAACAAGATGTAGCGCGAAATAATCTTCAAACTATTGAAGGGTATGGGACTATTTACCAAAAAAACTATTACGACAACTTCATACAACTTTCTCAGGTTTATTGGGATAGATACAGCTCCACATTACCCTCTACTTCCATTTATAAATTTCACAATATTCAACCCATCGCATCCATACTAGGAGAGGCGAATGTAAAATATGTTATTTCTCCATACGTACTTAAAGATAAGCAGTTTACTCAAGTTGCCCAATTTGACAAATATCTGATTTTTGAAAATACCCAATTTAAAACCAGAGCCTATTTTTACATTGCTGGACCTACCCATGAGATAGAAGCTCCAATTATTAGATATAAGCCAAGTGGTGTTGTTATTGACGCATTAAAACATAAAGCGGGAGAAATTGTTTTTGCTGAAACATGGAGCCCAGGCTGGAAGGCAAAAGCTGATGGGAACAGAATTAGAGTTGAGGAAACTGGGAATAAACTAATGAAGGTTAAAATTCCACAAGAGACGAAGATTGTGGAGTTTTTCTATTACCCTGAAAGCTACCGACTGGGTAAAACTATTAGTATTTTTACGCTTCTTGGCATACTTTCATATTTTCTTTGGAGACCAAGACGACAAAAAAACTTTAAAAGAACCAGACAGTAGAATATTGGAATTTTTTAGCGTTAGTCTGTTGCACGTCGCCAAGATAAAACAAAACTCCTCAACACCCCAGAAAGTAAGGCGATAAAAACATAGTTACCCAAAGTCTCAGCTGTGTTAGGATCAAAAAATTGTGCAGGTAAAGCTAACACCAGCAGGATAGTTGCAACAATAAAGAAAAGTTTTGGATCCATGTCTAAGACAAAAGGTGCCAAAACTGTTGCGACTAGTGCGACCAGATAAAAGTTAAAAACTAAGTTGAAATATGGAGCGAAGGAGAACATTAATAGACACAAGAACAATACAACAAAAAGTACAATTCTGTTTTTTCGAGGTCGTGCCCATCCGAAAATAAATTTTTCTTTGAGATAACCTGTAAATAAGTTCTTGATTTTTGTAGTCATATTGAAACTCCGAGGGTTAAGAACCCTCGGATTCTTCGTTCGTTTTGTTTCGGCGGAGCGTAAATCCGCCGAAGCCATTGATATTAACTTCGCTTTCATCCGAGGTTTAAAAAACCTCGGGTTTCGCGAAGGCGGACTAAATGTTACCTACGCGTTTTTATCCCCGAATAAATTAGCCATACAATACTGCTAAGAAGTGTAATTGCTGACACCAATGCGCCTATATAAAACAAACGCTGTGGCGCATATTCAATTTTGAAATCATTTATGTTCGGTTGGTCAACAAGCCAAGCATTTGCATAGCCATCCACTGAGAAATGTTTTTTAAGCGGTTTGAGCTTGCCTGTTGGGTCTTGAGCTAATAACTGCCACGACGAATTAAACTTTTCATTAAATACTAATATATAGGGGTTTCCGGTCCTTTCAGCAACAACACTGTATTCAGTAGGGCTTATGCGCACATAGTGAATATCAGGCGGGGTTTGAATTTTCAAATCAGATTGCCTTACATTTATCGCTGAAGGTGTAAAAAACTCCTGCACAATAATCTTATCTATAACAGGAGGTATTACATCATCACTACAAATATAAAGAGAAATATCCTTTGCAAAAACAGCCGGCTTGTAAATATATCTTGAGAATTCTCCTTTCGCTACCGCAGGAACTTCAAATCGATCTTCACCTTGCAAAAAACCGTACCTAGACGAATATACGCGATTATCATCCCTAAAAATAACTTTTACAGCTTTTGTTCTGTCTGTTTTAGAAATAAGAACCTCATAAAGCCGTTCCTTGTCAAAACCTTGTATTTTACCGCGATAGCAAGCATTCCTCCCAAAGGGAAATTGCTCAATTCTCTCTCCCTCGATACTAAATAAATTAGGCAGACTTGGAAACTCCAATTTTAACTCTACTTCACCCACATCCTGTTGGCCCATACTTAAGCTGATCCAATCATTATTTTGACCACCAATTGGAAGTTCTTTTTCTCCATCCTTCTCTTTAAGCCTTATAGCTTTGGGTAAAATTCCACCCCCCTCTAGGTTTCTTGGAAATGCTTGAGAAGAAAAATACAGTGTATAAAGACCAGCTTGAGGAAAACTAATTTTATAGACTTTTTCCTGTGGCCAATTGCGGGAATTTTCTAAAAGCGGATTGAAAAAGTCCTTTATTTTGTGTATATCCCAAAGAATTCCCAGCATTTCTTCATTGAAACGATAACTATGTGTTTTTGCCATATTTCCCTTTGAAAAGTCACCTACCTCATGCTCCACCGGGTTCAAAAAATCTAACACTTGCCTCAACAACTCATAATCATATGCATTGCTTTTGTTGACACTAATAGTATCGTATAATTGGTCTAGATAAGACCTAACGACACTTACATTTACCATTACAAAACTTTCGCTAGCTGATGTATCAAGCATAGCTTTGAGTTCAGCTGTACGTTTCAAAATCAAGCCAAGATAATTGCCAATTTTACTCCTCGACTCTTTTGATTCCCTAAGAACTTTTTGTTCTTTCATAAATTTAAAATAATAGAGAGGAGAATTGGGCAATATATTAGTTTCCGGAAGACTTTTTAAAAGTGTTTGCTTCTCAAGCAAACACGACAAGCAATCAAAAGCATCGATCTTGTTAGCGCTTAATTGTTCAACTCCCTTATACGCTTTAGCGGCTGATAAGCCCACAGCGTGCCCCGATGGGAAAAAACCATTTGCCAGAGTGATAAGGTTGTCAGGTATCGAATTAACCGAAGCAAGTGTATAAACTTGTAATGGATTATTAGATTTAAGCTGATACAAATCCCACTGTCCAAATACTTTTAGTTTTTCTGTGTTCGCGAAAGACTCCACTGCTGCTTTGTAACCATCCGTGCCCTCTGCGGATGACCAACTGCCATCAGCAAGCACGTCCCGTCTAAGCAACACATATCCTATGTTTAACCTCTGCGACAGCCGAGTAAAGTTCTGTTCATCTTTATTTTTTACAAAGTTATAAAGTTCATTAATGACGTTAACTTCTTCATCGTTGAGGACATGCCAATTAGACAAAACTCGAGCAGAGCTAAGTGAAGAGGTTAACGGCGAAAGGCTCCAATAGCCCCAATCATAAGCGTCATTTTGCCAATCCTTACTGGGTGGCGGCAACATAAGAATTCTCTTATCCTGAACATTGTTCTTCCGCGTCCAATCCGCAAAGTCAAAAATATACGATGGTGGTTCAACTTTAGTTGAAAGATTGGAATTCCAAGCAAAAATCCCATTAGTACCAAATAGTACCCAATGATAGCTCAACCATAACCCAACAATTGCTGCGATAAATAGAGAAAAGAATGCCAACCTAGCCCAAAACCAGACCTGGCTTTGTCTTAACTTGAATGGAAACAATAGCCCTATACATAGGGTAGTTAACTTCTCTACTATAATGCTCAACGCAAACGACACCAACAATGACATACCCAGCATGTAAAAAATTGCAAACTTATAAAAAGCAGATCGGAAGAGGAAAAAACCGGGTAGCCTATCCATTAAAAATTCATAAAAGCCCCCAAGAGGGGGATGCGAACCAGCTGTAAACACCATTTCTATTAAAGCAACCAACCCAAAAAAAGAAAGGATCCGCTTTTGCTTGTTTGTTTTAGCCAAAAGTAAGCCGACAAGCGCTAACAGTGGAAAAATAAAACTCGCGACAACTGATGTAAAACTGTCAAGGTAATATTGAGCATATACGTGAGAAGAATTTGCTTTTGTCGCCCCGTCCACATCACCATACCATTCGGGAATGCCCTGTAACCTAAAAAGATTTAAATATGAAGCGTGTCGACTTATGTCCCTAAGCCAATTTTTATTGTTTTCCGCATCTGCAGTAGGAACAAGGTGTACAGCATCGTTAACAAGAAAATTCTTAAGGTACGGGAATATGGAATAAGCATTAAGAAAAACATAGAATAAACCACATAACACTATAAATTTTACCGTTCTTTTCGCCGACAAACTAACAACTCCAAAAACTAGAGTCGTCAACAGAATAAGCGTTACCCCTCCATATAAAGTGATTCCAAACCATCCACCACCGTTAAAAACAAAAAAAGCAAGCGCGGATACGAGAGCCGATAATACCACAGAAAGTTTTTTATCGTGCATACGGAAATATACAGCAAGTGAAATAAGTGTCGCAGAAAAAACGCCAAATTTGGCCCTTTCCAGCATGAATATAGACTGAAAAATGTAAAAGTTTATAGAGACAAGTACAGGGAAAATAAAAATAAATGGCTTCCCCAAACTATCTTTAAATTGGTAAGCTAGAAATAGACTTGATAGAAAAATTAAGCTTAGCCAGAAGAAAAGCGAGACATAATTCCCCGCATATGGAGTACCTGCGACAATCGCAGAGAGCCAATCGAAGAAATGGATAGTTATGCTTCCAAAGTTAGCTGAATTGTCACCCCCAAAACCTAGCCGATCATCCCATGCATATAAGCGACTGATTAAAAATTGCTTTGCCCCCAATGGCAACCCAGAGTCATGCCCAGCCAATGCATACCCAGGTGGCAACCACCTTAGTGAAAGAAAAAGCAAACTCACAAGCAAAAAAACGACATAGACTACAACTAACAAATAGAAATTGTCACTTACCTTGCGACGCATAAAATATTGCATTATACTCATTGGAGTTTAAATGAAGGAAAAGATAAATTCAATCTTGTTCGCGACTTTTTCTGTTCGAACACAAGGATATCGCACCTCCATCAACGGAATGATAGAACCTATTTTAGGAGTTCTTAAGAAAAAAACCCACAACTTTACTTTGATAGAACAACCTCACCCTGGCAGTGATTGTGTGGTGCCGTTTGCCGAAGTTTATCGCGGAACGAAATCTCTAAAAGAGACTCGTTTCTTCCTTACCTCTTTTATTCTATATCCTTTTTTAAAATCAGTTAAATCAACCCAAACCTCGGTTATTTTTAAACTTCGTGACTTTTTCTCTGTACTGGAATTTGTCCTACGAAGTGGTAAAAAATACGACATATTTATAGGTTTAGAAGCAATAAATGCGCTAGCGGGGTCAATACTCAAGAAATTGGGTTATTGTACAACTGTCGTTTATTACGTCTCAGATTACTCCACAAACAGATACAAACCCAAATGGGTTAACGACCTATACCTAGCCCTCGACCGGCTCGCTGCAACCCATTCTGATTATATCTGGGATGTCTCCCTAGCAATGCAACCAGCCAGAATTAAGATGGGATTGAATCCAAACAAGTCTGCTCCAGTCATCCATGTACCTAACGCACTTTATCCGGAGCAAATTGACTATCTGCCTTTATCTGAGATAGATCCGCATGGGTTGGTGTTTGCAGGCACTTTAGGTCCGGAAAATGGCCCTGATTTAGCAATCGAAGCTTTGAAACTTGTGGCACAAAAGCTTCCCAAAACGACTTTACATATATACGGCGGAGGGCAGGCGGACCTGGAACGGCTGGAAGCCCTCACTAAAAAACTTAAGCTTGAGCAAAAAGTTATTTTCCATGGTTTTTTCACCGATCAAGTCAAGTTATCCAAAGAAATACGAAAATATGCCCTTGGCCTTGCGCCTTACAAAGCAATTCCTGGGTCTCCACGTTGGTGGGCGGATGCAACAAAAACAAGGCTATACCTGGCTTCTGGTTTGCCTGTTATAACGACTCAAGTTCCGCCTTTAGGTCAAGAGATTGAGCGAGATGGGGCAGGAATTATTGCTCTCGACAACCCAAAAGACCAGGCTGGGGCGATATTGAGGCTTTTGAAGAATAAGGCTTTGTATAAAAGGATGCGAGCAAACGCAATCAAGCGTGCGAAAAACAATACATGGGAAAATACTTACAGTCTGGCCTTGAAAAAGATGGGCTTTTAGTGTAATTTCAGGCTTATCAATGCAAAAAACATTAGTTGTAACAGGTGGTTGTGGGTTTATCGGCACAAACATCGTGCTTCACGCAAAGGAAAAGGGATATAAAGTTATTGCTTTTGACTCGCTCATAAGACCACTTTCTGAGGAGAACCTTCCAATACTTAAAAGGGCTGGTGTTGAAATAGTTCGTGGCGATGTTAGAAATCCACAAGATATAGAAAGACTTCCAAAGCCAATTCACGGGATTATCCACCTAGGGGCAAATCCCGGCATCCCTTGGTCAATTGCCTGGCCAATATTTGATTTCACAACAAATGCGCTGGGCACTCTGAATGTTCTTGAGTTTTCAAGACTAAATGGGAAGTTTCCGGTAATTTTTGCCTCAACTAACAAAATATACTCTGAGGAAATAAATCTGGTTCCAGTGAAAGCAAAGGGTAAAAGATATGTATGGGATTTTGCAAAAGTCAACAAAAAGAAAGTGAGGGCAACTGTTCTTGCCGGACTAACAAGGTCTGGTGTTAATGAGGATTTTCCCATGGACTCATCCGGACGATTTCCACACAGCCCCTATGGTGCGTCAAAAGCAACTGCTGATCTTTACTGCCAGGAGTATTTTCATATTTATGGTGTTCCAACGGTTGTTAATCGAATGTCTTGCATCTATGGTCTTTACCAAAAGGGTGTTGAAGACCAGGGTTGGACTGATTGGTTTGTACGAGCAAAGATTAATAATCAACCTTTAAATATTTATGGTGACGGAAAGCAGGTAAGAGATGCTCTGTTTGGAACAGACGTTACAAAATTGTATATAAAAGAATTTGAGAATATAGATGACGTTGCCGGGCAGGTATTTAATGTTGGAGGTGGGGTAAAAAACACGATAAGTCTTCTTGAAGCAATTGAGCATCTTAACAAGAAGGGTGGGAAACCCTTGAAACTTACGTTCAAACCTTGGAGGGCAGCCGATCAGAAAATTTATATAAGCGATATTTCAAAAGTTCAAAAAATACTTGGTTGGAAACCGAAGGTTGGTGTGATTGAAGGAATAGATAAAATTTGGGATGCTTACTCCAAACTTAACTAGAATTGGCCATTAGCTTTTTTCTTACTTCTTCAGTCTTGTCCCACAAACCATTATCATCGTAATAGAATGCGAATACGCGGTCTATGCGAGTCTTGTCGCTTTTGATAAATTCCTCAACTTTTACAAGGTCAGTTGCCCAGACAAGTTCTTCTTTTTTGCGCTCAGGGTAAAAAACCGCAATCGTTGCTGGCACGCCATAGTTACTTCCCCCATAAATCCTGCTTAGTTTATATTTAACAGCTGGACTTGGCGGAGTCTGGAAATAAAGAATAGAGTCTGGGGGCAGCGTGGGGTAGTATTCTTTCAATGATTTATAAAAAGCTCGAGCTGGTTTGCCATGAAAATCATTAAACTTGTCAAAGTTTGTTTTTACTGACAAAAAGTTGACAACGATTATGCCTAACAATATAGCGACAAACACCTTTTTAAGCTTTGGCTTGGCTTTTTTGTTCCTCTTTGCAAAAAAAGCGTACAAAGAGGCAATAGAAAGCGTAACAAAGAGGGCATAGCCTGGAGCAGCAAGAGACAGATATCTATGCGGTGCGTCATTTACCCCTGGAGAGCTAAAGATGTAAAAACCTAGGATGTTTGCATATATCCATCCTAAGGAGAACAATAGTAATAGTCCCCACTGTTTTTTAGTTTTCAGAGCCAGAACGACTATTAAACCTGCGAGAGAAAGTGTGGCAATCACTACTTGATACACTTGTTTTATATCGACGAGGTCAACATGTCCTTTAAGGCGTTCACTGATGAATATCCACGGTCCCGCAAGAAGAATATTTGTTAAGCTTATTAATGGCTGTGGACTGGCGAGTGCCACCTTACTGAAGTTTGCCTTAGTCTGCCAATCAAAAGTCGACGCACCAGACAAAAATACAACACCACTATGGAGAATTATATTTGATAACGTAACATTGTATCTGTAATAAGCTACAAAAATAAATAGAAGTATTGCTTGTCTCAAAAAGAATCCGACATTAGGAATGATTTTTTTGAAGTTGTAAAAGTAGTCAAAGAGAAACAGGAGCGGGAGAAACAGGAAAACACGTCTTGGTTCTAGTTCCAAAAAAAGCAGAAAACACACGGAGACTAAAATAAAATAGTAAATCTTTTTTTCTTGAAAATACCCAACCATTAAATAAAGTAGAATTAAAAGTGCGATTGTAAGCGGATAACCACCTTCCGCCACATAAGTCCACACCATTTGCACGGTATTTATCCCAATAGGACAGGTTGCATAAACCAAACCCGCAATTAGTCCAAGCAATTTACTTTTTAAAGTACGGCTGACAAGGAGGTAGAAAATAACAACAGAAAGCGCATATCCTACAAGACCCGTTGCGTAATATCCTGTTGCATTAAGGCCAAAAGTTTCAAAGAGGAAATGAAAAACCTCTCCTGGAAAAACCGAATATCTATATTGATAACCATGTGTCCACTCATATAGATTCCCCCATTCGTC
Organism: Candidatus Blackburnbacteria bacterium RIFCSPHIGHO2_01_FULL_43_15b; assembly: GCA_001816385.1. GTDB lineage: Bacteria > Patescibacteriota > Microgenomatia > UBA8517 > UBA10165 > 01-FULL-43-15b. The sequence continues at coordinate 138 of MHBW01000008.1, read as the reverse complement.
CATAAAGAAATACATCTTAAGCGTAGGGAAAAAAGTAATAATTGCTGTGGCCAGAACAATTGTGAGGTTTAATGGGGTATTGTTAAATATTCGTTTTAGCATTAGTGTTGACCTTTATTGGGTAATTATCGATCTAAC
>MHBW01000007.1 GCA_001816385.1 Candidatus Blackburnbacteria bacterium RIFCSPHIGHO2_01_FULL_43_15b | reverse complement strand
CAAGACTTATCTTTGTTAATTGGTTCACTTCCATATTCTACTGGAAGTGTCGGATTTGTACGGAGAATATTGCGTATTTTTGACAAATATAAGAAACTATGGTACTATCAGACTACTAAAATCGCCTGCAAGGTCGAAAGACGTTTGCAGGCTTTATTTTTGTTTTCTTGCTCTCAATTAGAATAATCACACGCTTATTAGTTTTAGGCATTTTAGATTGCTAGTTCAGACTTATCTTTTACTTTAATGATATACCCTCGATTGACCTCAATCGGAAAGTCTTCACCATATTGCTCCTTACTTTGCTTAACATAAGTATCCCAAAGGCCGGACTTCCAGCGAGCCATCGTTAAATCTCCACTAATTAAATCCGAAACCTTGTGGAATGTGCTGTTTTTAGGAAAACCTACCGCATTCCAGCCTGAAGCAAGAGTGGTTTTTAAAGGAGCCGCAAAATCCTGGCCTTCAAAAATCATGACCGACTTTTTAAGGTTTTTGACAAAGTAGGCTTTTCCGGGAAGTAATGGGAAATCCTGTCCGGAATACGCCTTGTCTCCTCTTTGAACATAAGTTTGCCATTCCCCATTCTCTAGATTAGCAACAGAAGTTGCGTATCCGCCTTGTTTGGCAATCTGGGCAAGCAGACTTGAGGCAGTCAAAGGAATAGAAGGAACCGCCGTTAATGTAATCAAGTTCCACCCGGCGCTGAGATTTATAAACTTTTCCTGATTAACCTTCCTAAGCTCAACCTGAACTCCAGCCCAAGGTATTGCATGCTCGTTATCATCCCACTTCCCATTTCTATTCTGATCGTAGTATGTGGTTACTTTTATAGGCTGGTCGTTCTCTGTAGCGTAGGCAGCAATCTTTAAAAATGAGGTTTTATTACGTGCCTGGTTATTGGCGCCCTTATCATAATTTATCCCAATAGGCACTACTTGTTCCCTATTCCTGATTTCTACTTTTTGGGGAAAGACCAAGCTAATTTGTTCATAGCTTGGTACTCTAATGGTGTAATTACCGCTTTCTATTTTGCCACTCACGCTTCCGGTTTTGCCAGTGACAAACACATATCCCGAAGGTGTTTGAATAACAGACGGGTCAACAATGTCAGATTTTAAAATTTCTTCCACTAGATCCTTTGAAACGAATCCGTCGTTACTTAGCGTGTGTTTAATAAAATTAAGCCTCGTTTTCATGTTAAAAATTTGGTAATGTTTTGGTTCGCCTTTATCAGATACTTGAGCATTAACATGCTTAACAAATGGAAAATTAAACGGAAGAAGTTTATTTTCTTCCTCACGTATTTCTATGATTCCTTTTATGCCAATGTATTCCAATGGCGCAGAAACTGCCAACCCTGCTGCAACAATTGCTGCTCTCTCTTTGGGTGTTAATATTTGGACTTTTTCCGGCACATTTGTAGGCAGATGGGCTTCTATAACATTGGATGAAGTATCGGGCGTATTATCCAGGATCTCTTTTAATATCTGTTGCCCTTTTTGTTCGTTACCCTTCCCAAGTGGTTCATATAATCTACCGTAATAACCGCTGACGGCTGCTTCTATAACTTTTGCTTCAGCCTCAGGACGTTCTAAACCTTTATCTAAAACATACCCTCCTTCTTGCAGTTTCTGTATGATTTTTTCAACCGCATTGACTTGCTGTCCATATCCTGATACAAAATCAGGCTGTTTGCCTTGAAGTTCATAAGCTTTTAGGTTTGCCCATTCTGTTAATCCCTCTGTAAGTTTCTTTCGGTTTTTTACTCCACCCAATTGGTAATTAAGCGCTTCTGCTTTTTGAACTACATCTTTCGTTGTTAACCCACAAGCTGCGTGTACGCACTCATGTGTTACAACTGCTGACATATCCGTATCTGCTCTGATTAAAAGCTGCTTATCGCTTCCAACATAAAGCCCGGCAGTGTTGGCAGGTTGGCCTAAAGCCTGAAGCTTTGCGGGAGTAACTATGTGTATGTTATCTGGATCGGTGGCACGCAAAATTGCGGAAAAAGCTTGTTTGTCTGCGCCATTATCTACAGCATATTTTCTCAAGGCTGCCAGGGAAGAAGCTGCATCATCTAATTTCGAAGCTAGAACTTTTTCGCCCTGGCTTTTAAGCAAAAGTGAATCAGTTAAGTCCAGCAATTGGTTAGCTACACCAGTATCGTACGTTAAGCGGGAATTATAACGTGCGGCAGCATTGATGGATGATTCTAACTGGCCACCGTTTGCGTCAATCATTGCCTTTGCTGCTTGGTAATATTTAGATACTATTTCTTCTTCGGTTTTGCCTGCGCGCAACCACTCTGCAAAAACTTGCATTTGCGCTTTTTCAGACTCCTGGGAAAAATCATTAGTCAAATTGCCAAAAGTTTTTGTCCACACCTCCATTACTTTGAACCGAATAAATGCTGGTTGGTCGTCAAACGGTGTTAAAGGGGGGAACCCTTCATTTTGCCTGGTTCCAATTGTTTGTACGTAGTCACCAGCAGAAATTAAAGTTTGTGCAAATACCGGTTCACCTTTTTGCAAAGCAGTTTGAACAGCTCTTTCTTCCACGTTTAGAGCTTCTTTTTTGAAAAATCCGCCCACAAAATCAACAACTGTTTTTGCAGCATTTCTTATTGGACTGGTCACGCGTTCGGCATATGGCGCTAAAAAATCGCCGCCTTTTTCCATAGCCTTGGCTCCGACGGTATTTAAAATTACAAATGCCGCATAATCTTTCATACCATCATCAATTCTTTGCATCTGTTCTTTGTCATATTGCGCAAGACGGTCTGCATAAGCTTTTTTAGCTGTCAATTGTTGTTCAAAGAAGGAAACATCGTCAGGCTGTTCGGTCCTAATTCTGTCAATTTCAGCCTTTAAGTCGTCGCTTGATAACCTTTGAAGCTTGATTATTTCTCTTTCCTGTTCCGGGTCGATTACTCCAAATGGCGGAGAGAAACCTGTTCCCTGGCGCAAATTTTCAAGCTGGTCAAGATCACTTTTGTTTGCTTCGTTTCTAGCAATCTCAGCTTTGCCAAGGTCTAAACCTCCTCCGGATGCCATATTGAGACTAAACTCTCCTATGCTTTTTAGAGCGGTTTGTCCTTGCTGAAGCCGCTCCTGCCACTGGCCAGGCGTAAAATTCTGAAAATCGGGGTTTTGAGGATCATAAATGCTTATTCCAGTTATGGCTGGATTATCAATGTCGCCCTCTAGTGTGAATCCTGTACCTTCTAAAGCTTTATTGATTGCGGGTATTACCTGATCGTCTGGTGTTTCATCGTCGAGTCCTAAAGCTTGTTTGGCAGCTTGAATTTGTTCTACTGTGGGAGCATTAAGTGCGGCATCAATTTGTGCTTGCTGGTCTGCCTGGGCTTTAATTACTTCCTGTTCGGCTGCTTCTGCCAAATTACCCAATTGTTCTTCATATCCTGCATTTAGTATTCCGCTTAATATCTCTGGAGTTTTGACTATTGCGTCCTGGGAGGAAGAGAAAGTGTCTGATAAAGCTCCGGGAAGCTGGTTGCCCGCTTCTTCAATTCCAGAGATTAAATTTTGCAAAACTGTTTGATCTGAGGTTATTTCTCGAGCATCCTGAGTCGGGGCATCTGTGCGACCTGTTACCTCATCCCCGTAGTTTTCGTACTCATTCAAAAGGTCTTGTTGGGAAGAGGCATCAACAACCGGAAATTCAAGAGCTGTTTGCCGGTAATCCTCTGTAACATCCTGGGCTTGCTCATTTGCCGATGTTATAGAGACACTGCCTTCATCTTCGCGGGCCGTTTGAAGTTCAGTTAGACTTCCAGACATCTCCGCCTGTTCAGAGGCAATTTGTTCTGTAAACTCTGTGGAAACAGGGGCTTCTTGGGGTTGAGGTTCGAATTCTTGGACTGGCACGGGAGCTTCTTCCACAGGCGATGGCTCTTGTGGAACTTCCGGTTCCTGAACTTCTGCCGGAGGCGCTTCGGTTGCTTGTTCTTCAACGGCGGGCCCCGAGTCAGAAGGGGCAGGAGCTTCAACTAGCGTTTCTTGAGGCACAGTTTCCGCTGGTTGCTCTGGAAAGGGCTCTAATATGCCATCTTGCGCATATACCAAAGCTGGAGCCAGAGTGGTAAAAACAATTTGAAAACACAGAAAGATACTTGTGAGTTTAAAGAGTATTTTGCTTTTCATAATTCAAGATTCTGGTCAAGACAGAATGACAAACTGGGCGCACTAAAAGGCGCTACTACACACATCACCCTTCACTTTTCATTCGTCACTATCAAGTCCGGCCAGGGTTTATCTTTCCCTGGCGACGTGGTTGCTTTTCCAGTTCCTTTGGTCCCTGCGTAAATTAGTATTTCTTCTACTGTGCTGGCAGATGTTGGGAAAGCGGATTTGAAGTCTTCTGTTCGTAAATTTCCAAGGTCTAAAGACCAGCGCCCGGAAAGGTTTGTCAAAGCTGACAAAAGTGTTGAACTTTTGCTGCCGTTTTTTGCTCTCAGATACACCATCGCTCCAACAATGGGTTTTTTATTTTTATCTAATACTCTGCCATAAACAGGATTGGGGGAAGGCAGAGAGGAAAGCGCTTGAGCAGTTGTTAATCTACCTATATATTTTTTGCCGATACCTTGATAAATAGCAAAAGTGTAAGTTTTACCGGATTTTAGGTTTTCAAGAGTCACATGATGTGTCGTATAAAATCCGGGGCGCGGTAAAGATTTGTCTCCATCATCTTTTTGCAAGCTTTTTGACCAGCGGGGGAATAAAGGAAACTTATCAGTTGTTGCAATTACCAGCCCTGTTGTTGCTTTCCTGGTAGTCTATGAAACAGTGGCCTGATGATCAGTTACGTTTGAGATTAAAACATTTTCCGGAGGCGAGGCTGGTTCAAAGGCTACTACCAAAAAAGGCAAAACTGCGAAAATTAATAAGCCCGGAATAAAGAGTCCGAGTAAGGGATAACGAATACGTTTCCATAACGGATCAGGTTGCATACTTTAATATGACATATTTTGTGTTCTTGTAAAAGATGGCGCTGGATATATACTGGGTTATGGCATTTGATAAGACAGAATTAAAACAACTTCAAGAACTGTTCAAGGAAAACAATAAGGCTATAGCAGAAGCCGTGTCTAAGGGTTTTGAAGTTATGGGCGAACAAATTGAGGGTGCGAGATCAGAAATCCTTGGGAGGGTCGATGATCTCGAGAAAAAGGTTGATGTTGGTTTTGAGCGAACCGACGACTCTCTCGATAGAAAAAATCGAAAGGGGTATAACCACGAACAAAGATTAATCAAGTTGGAGAAAATTCATCCAAGAGGTAAGCACGCTATACCTGTTTCCAGTTGAAAATTACTCCTTGTGCGCCCAGTAGTTCTTCCATCAATAAGGCTACTTGTTTCAGTCCAGCCCCTTTTTTGGATTCTGCACGAAGGGAGAGAACGTTTTCGGTATTGGAGAGACGAATTAGACCCCAGCTGCCGTTGGGAAGAGTGAACAAAACTCCATCTGTTAGATTGATTTTTGCCTCCGGGTACTTCCTTATTATCTCTTCTTTCACTTTTTCAATAAGTTTTTCTTTGTCTGTCCGTTCGGGAAGATTTACGCGAACTTCTTCCGTTGCGTAAACTTTAGGAAATGTATGCACAAGTTGAGAAACGGCAACCTTTTTCTCCCCAATAATCTGGCAAAAACGTGCCGCGGCATAGGTTGCATCACCAAATCCATAATATTCATCCTTAAAGTAAAAATGTCCCGACAATTCTGCTCCAAAGGGCGAGCGAACTTTTTGCATGGTGTTCATCATAAATGGGTAGCCAGTCTTTGAGTAAACAATTTTCCCGCCATGCCTTTCGACATAATCCGATGCAGCGCTTGATGTGCCCACATTTACAACAATGTTCTCACCGCTTTTCCGTTCCAGAATTGATGCCGCAAAAATTGCTCCCAAAAAATCACTTTGAACAAAATTTCCCTTTTCGTCATAAACTCCAAGCCTGTCCCCATCCCCATCAAAAGCTATTCCAAAATCTGCTTTGGCCTCTCGTATAGTCTGACTTAGTTTTTTATAGTAGGCCTCAACTTGAGGATACGGCAAATGGTTAGGGAAAGTGCCATCCGATTCTGTATAAAGCTCGATAATTTCACATCCCAAACTTTTAAAAAGGTCGGGGGCAAAAAGTCCTGTCGTTCCATTCCCAGAATCAATAACAATTCTTAACTTGTGAGGTACTTTAACCAATTGAAGTATGTGTTCTTTATACTTTGGCCAAATGTCTTCTTTTTTTAGTTTGCCCTTACCTTTCTCAAATTTGCCAATTTCTATAAATTTTTTCAACTCCTGATAACCTTTTGGCAAAAAAGGCTTCTTATTAAAACTAATTTTTAAACCATTGAATTCCGGCTTGTTGTGACTTGCCGTTATAGAAACTCCTGCAGACACCCCCGAGGTGTACTCTGAAAAGTTAACCATAGGTGTTGTCACAATTCCTAAATCGGTGACACTACAGCCTGTGGAAATCAGACCCCCGATAAAACTTTTCATCAGACTTTCGCCGGACGGGCGATTGTCACGTCCCACGGCAATATTATTATTGGCGGATTCTGGTGACCCGTGGCAAATTGCATACGTTCCAAAAGCCTGCCCAAAGGTAAAAAATACCTCCTCATTTATTTCAACAGGGTAAACACCACGAATATCATAAGCGTGGACTATTTCGCTTAAAACAGTGGGGTGCATTTGTTCAATATTATATGGAAGTTAAGAGCAGTTCAAGCGAGGAAAACAAATTTTCCGGCAGCTGGCTTGATTTTTGATCGCGATCTATTTCCAAAAGTTTGCTGTGTAACCAAGTCAATTGTTGACTTGTTAGCTTGCTTGCCTGTTGTGCGAGTTTAGCGCGCTGCCACGGTACCATAGTTAAACTGTTCGGATCAAGTTTTACCCATAGCAGCTGGCGGACACGTTGGGAAAGCATAATCAAAAGAAACTCAGCCTCCAATCCTTGCCTGGCAGCGTTTAAAAGTTCTAAAACCTTCCTGTTATTTTTGGGAAAAATGTTGTCAAGAAGAGCAAACAGAACAGTAGGCAGCTTAAACTCAAGTACCGTAAATTTGCCTGATAACTTTTTTGCAGCACTTGGGGAAAGTAGCTTTTTCTCCCAAATTATTATGGTTGTATCTTTAGGGATTCCTGACAAAATTCCGCTCGAGTCTTTGTTTGATGTTAAGAAATTTTCAATAACAATCAGATTTTGATTACCAAACAAACCCTGGCTTGAAGCCGCGTCAAGCAATTCTTTTTCCCCGGGGTTATCCAAATACATCAACTCAAATCCTACTTTTTTACTCTCGTTTATCAGAAAAACAAGTTTCTCTCGGGACGCGACTTGGTTGTCTCCATGGAGAATAAAAGAGTTCATTGTTGCCTTGCTATCTTGTTAACTTGTTGATACAGCAGGCGGACCCGTTTCTCGTTCACCCCACCTTTTCTTTTATGGGGTACAAGAGCACCGGAAAAGTTTTTAGGGATATGTAGAAGCTCGTGGATTAATATGTGGTCCCTATCTCTGAGGGATAGCTTATTAAATTTCTCGCTGATAACTTCCAAAATATAGGCAGGTTCTGTGCCCAAAGTCCTTTGCCAAATTCGGTTTAAACCCCAAATCCTGGCATATGCACGAGTTTTGGCGCCCGTGCTTTCATAGCAAAATATACGATTTGCACGAATGTAACCAAGGTCGCACGCAACAACCAGATGACAGACTCTCGTGAGTAAATCTGTGGATCTTTGCCATTCCAGTTTTGCTCTTTTTGCAGCCCGCTTTGTCATTCTGCTAAAAATACTTCTGCTCCTTCTTTTACTTTTTCGGCAACTTTGACCCCTATCTCTTCACCCTTTTTTGCTGTGTCTACATTTTGGTGTTCGACTTGGATAGAGTCAATTTTCTGGTCAAATAAATCTTCGCCGCCCCGCAAAAATTTTATCTTATCTCCGCAAGACACAGGTTCGGCTAGTCTTATTATAGCCACACCGATTTTGTCGTAATAGTGAATAACGTCGCCAACTTTTTTGGTCAATTTGTCTCACCTCTTTTCGCTGGTAATCATAATGTGAGTATAAGCGATAGCAATCGCATCAGCCACATCATCAAAAAAAGTTTTCTTTTTTGGGGGAGCCTCAACTTTAAATATCTCAAGAATGGTCTTTTTCATTAGCTTTTTGTCTGCCCGTCCGCTTCCGGTAATCTTTAATTTCACTTGCCCAGGTGTATACCAGTATAAAGGTATATTGTTTTGTTCGGTAGCGAGCATAAACACTCCCTGTGCTTGAGCAACAGCTATCGCTGTCTTTTGATTGGAAAAGAAAAAAAGCCTTTCCATAGCTACAACATCAGGTTTATGCTTTTCCAAAAGTGCCACCATCTTTTGGTAAATTTCTCTCAAGCGTCGGGTGTGATTGTTATTATCAGTTGACTCTATCCAACCATAGTCGAGAAGATGGGGTGTTTGGTCTCCATTTAATTTAAGAAGTCCATATCCTGTGGTTGCAGTACCGGGGTCTATACCTAAAATGAGCATTGTGTAGAGTCTAAGTCTAATTACAAGCACAAGTCAAGCCAAACCGAATTTTTTTGCCTTTTTGGCTTCTGTCTCGTCTACGATAATTTTTCTAATCCGGATGTTTTTTGGCGTCACTTCAACATATTCCGTATCGTTGATATATTCCAACGCATCTTCAAGACTCATAACTTTGGGTGTGTTGAAATGTTCCATTGCCCCATCCCCTTTGGAGCGCATATTGGTCAGGTGTTTTTCGCGGCAAATGTTAACGCGGATATCTTCGCTTCTTGAATTTTGCCCAACAACTTGTCCTTTATAAACAGGTACAGCCGGTCCTAAAAATAAGGCCCCACGGCCTTGAGCGCCAACCAAGCCATACATGCTCGTTACACCGCTTCCATGAGCTACCAACGAGCCCTTATCCCTTTCTCTCTTAACTCCTGAGTCTGGTCTGTAATCGTGAAAGACTGTATTTAAGATTCCCAAACCTCTGGTATCTGTTAAAAATTCTGTTCTAAACCCAAACAATTCTTTTGTCGCAATTATATATTCAAGAGAACTTACACCATTTTCTGTGCGCATATCCTGAAGTTCGCCGTGGCGCAAACCCATTTCCTGGATAACGGACCCGGAGTATTCCTCGGGAGCCTCAATTGAAACCCACTCATATGGAGTGCATTTTACTCCATTGATTTCTTTGATAATAACCTGAGGACGCGAAACCTGAAATTCATACCCCTCACGTCGCAAACGTTCAATTAATATTGCCAAATGAAGCTCGCCGCGCCCTGAGACAATCCAACCCGAAGTTGCTGGATCATCCTCGACACGCAGGGCCACATCAGTCTCTATTTCTTTATATAGCCGTTCCCGGATTTGTCTGGAAGTTTTAAACTCCCCCTCCTGGCCTGCAAAAGGAGAACTGTTGACCATAAAAGTCATTTTAATCGTGGGTTCTTCAATTGACAAAAGTGGCAAAGCGACAGGGTTATCAATATCAGCAATTGTTTCCCCAATTGTAATATCGGGTATTCCGGCAATTGCCACAATATCTCCGGCTTGGGCTCCTTGTGTATCAACCCTGTTTAAGCCCTCAAAAGTCATTAAGGAAGTAATGCGAACTTTTTGGGCCACACCCTCACGATTGATATGCACAACGTCCTGGCCAGCTTTGAGCCGTCCATTGTAAATCCTACCCGTGGCAATCCGACCTTTAAAATTATCAGGGCTTAGGGTTGTGACCAGCATTTGCAAAGGCTTGTCTGGGTCTCCAGAAGGGGCGGGTATGTTTTCCACAATGGCTTCAAAAATTGGGGAAATGTCGTGCATGGTTTCTATATTTGGCTCTTTGCCGGCCAAACCGTTACGGCCAACGGCATAAACAACCGGAAAATATGCTGATTCTTCATCTGCCCCAAGTTCAATAAATAAATCAAAAGTTCTATCCAAAACCCATGAAGGCCGGGCATCATTTTTATCAATCTTGTTAATAACAACAATAATTTTCAAACCCATCTCAAGCGCTCTTTTTAAAACAAATCTGGTTTGCGGCATTGGCCCTTCTTTTGCATCAACCAGGAGCAGTGCGCCATCAGCCATTTTCAAAACGCGCTCCACTTCCCCGCCAAAGTCTGCGTGTCCAGGAGTATCGATAATATTAATTTTTGTAGCTTGCCACTCTACAGATGCGTTTTTAGAAAAAATGGTGATCCCCCGCTCTTTTTCCAATTCGTTGGAATCCATAATCAGGTCTTGATTTGCCAATTCTTTGGACAATTTAACCCGAGTTTGCCGCAACAAAGCGTCCACCAGAGTGGTCTTTCCGTGGTCAACGTGGGCTATAATGGCAATATTTCTAATATTATTCATTGTTGTTTTCTGGAAGAAAAAAATAAAACCGCGCTTAGATCGCGGTGTTTAGTGTATTATATCGCAGATTGAAGCGAAATTCTAATTTCGTTTATCTCACCTAACCGCTTATGAAGCAACCCGGGCGTCATATATAACCGACTCAATTTTCGCGACTCTTTTTTCCAAACTACCCTCAATAATTGTATGTGGAATCATGTTCTCCTCCAAAATTTGCACAAAAGCATTATGGACAGCTTGTCGAAAAGTGGAATCTTCGGTTCTAACACCATCATTTTGGTAGGGCACTCCATCGGGACTCAATAAAAAAATTGCGGAGTAGGTGGGCAACCAATATGCTATGTTGGTCAATAGTCTGCTTGCACCCGCCAAATCTCCCGCAGCTCTGGTATAAGCTACCGTGTCCAAACACGAACGGTCACAAATCATAATTTTGACGTCAGGGCCTTCGACTTTTCTTTCTTGTTCTATCGCAAAATCTTGTATTTTTTCTTGTGTGTCAGCGCTAAAACGAGCTATCCCAGGATTTTTTTCAAAAAATGCCCGGGCAGCTTCGGGAACGAACACCACGTTATGTGCACCGCCTAAAGAGTTGCGTAGCATCTCGAATATGGTAGTTTTCCCCACACAGCTTGTCCCAACTAAAGCGATTTTTTGACAATGTTCGACAAGCATAGCCGGTATGTTTCCGTAAATATCCGACACTCTATCTTCTAAGTGGCGGTCTCATTCCCAAGCCTATGTGTGGCCTATGGTATGGT
>MHBW01000006.1 GCA_001816385.1 Candidatus Blackburnbacteria bacterium RIFCSPHIGHO2_01_FULL_43_15b | reverse complement strand
TATTTGGTTGAAGGAGCAATTAAAAGATCCTGCTTTTAAAGCAGAGTATGATAGGCAACAACCAGAATTTGCTGTTATTAATGCTATTATTGCGGCACGAAGAGAAAAAGGGATCACACAAAAATCCTTGGCTGAAAAAATTGGAACAAAGCAATCGGTTATTTCCAGACTTGAATCTGGTAGAGCCAATCCGTCCGTTGCTTTTCTTAAGAAACTAGCCCAAGCTTTAAATTCTCATCTGGAAATTAGATTTACCAATTTTAAGTAATCTTGCTGTACTTTATTATGAATTTCTTAAACCAAACTGATAAGCAAACTCAGAGTTTAGACCGTCAGATAGGAATAATTCAAAGAATTCCCGCAGTCTGTTTAAGATACTAAGCCCGATCGCCATATCTCATAAAAACCATAGTCATTGCGAGAAAGAAGCGTAAGCGACTGGTGTGACAATCTATACTAAATCAAGATCGCCACACTCGTTACACTCGCTCGCGATGACATTTTGAAGTGGTCTTTAGTTATCTATTAATATTGTTCTTCAAAAGCCGGCAGTTGTTGTAACAAAACCATACCTTCCCCAATATGTCGTCTGCAGAAACAAATCCCCACGAACGCGAATCGCTGCTTTGGTCTCTGTTGTCTCCCATAACTACGTAATTATTTTCAGGTATGCTAGTAAGAGTGGCTTCCTGAAGAAATTTGCCAGCCTGTGTTTGTATGTTAGGCAATAAATATGACTCATCTTGAGCTAAACCATTAACATATACCTTACCACTCTTAATTTCTATTGTATCACCCGGCACGCCAACAACTCGCTTTATATATTCAAAGTTCATGTCGGAAGTTTGTCAGCGGATAATTTCTTGACAATAAGATATGATTTGTCGGGATAAGCGGGAGACATTGCGTTCCCCTATTGACTAACATTCTTCAAAAGCCTAGTGGTATTTTCGACATAATCTATTGCCACAACATCCACCCGCATTAAATCCGGAGTTTGAGGATTTAAAAGTTTAAAATACTGACCGGTTCTTACTATTGAATTAATTTTTTGAGGTGTAACTGACTCTTCAGGCAAGCCATATGTATAGGAAAATCTGGTTTTAACTTCAACAAATACTAAAACGTTGTGATCAAGAGCAACTATATCTATTTCACCAGTTCGATTGTGGAAATTGCGAGCGATAATTTTATAACCTTGTCTTTTTAAAAATTTACACGCTTCATTTTCTCCGCGGTTTCCCACGCCTCGCGTCGTCTTATTTAGATTTTTTGGCAGCGGATGTTTGTGCAGCTTTAAGTCGGGCATATCGCTTGGTAACTTCGGCTACCTCTCTTGAGGATTTTTGACGAAGGTAATAAAGTTTTGAACGTCTGACAATTCCGCGGTTTGTGACGTCAACCCGATCAATAAGTGGGGAATTTACAGGAAAAATCCTCTCAACACCAATACCGCCAACTGCAGCGCGCCGAACTGTAAAAGACTTATTATCCCCATGCCCTCGAGAGGCAATCACAATCCCTTCAAACGCCTGAAGACGAGTTCTTTCCCCACCCTTTGCCGTTTGCTCTTTAATGGTTTGCCAAACACGGATAGTATCACCAACGTTGAATGTGTTATTTTTATGGGTTACTGATAATGACATATAAGTTGCAATTTTAGCACAAAATTGCGGAGGGCGAAAGTATTTTCTTTATCCGTTCTTCCAAATTCTTATTCCAAGCAACGCCGTATGGAAGTTTAATCTTCTTCTCGCCATATCCATTTTCAATTAATATCGTTAAATCCGCATCCCCCCTGCTAGTTTGTAAAAGCTGGTTAATTTCCAATAGTGCGGTTGGTTTTGTCCCCCGGGGTATGCGAAGAATATTTAATGCGGAAGCAGTATTTATAGATTTGGTTAAGAGCGGGGCTTCTTCCAACGTTGCTGCATTGTTGACAATAATTGACAGCGCATCTTCTCTATATTCAACTTTCCCCTCTATTATTATTGGCAAACTCATTTCCCAATAAGCCCGAGTTTTTTCAAAAATAGTTGGGAAAACAACTAAATCAACCTGCCCAGTGTCATCCTCAAATCTCACAAAACACATTTGCTTTTGGGCTTTTTTCGTTGTAACAACCCTGCATTCAGCAACCACACCTCCTATGTGTACAGTTTGTCCCACATGCTCATCGGCCTTAATTGAAACCAGCTTGTGGGTAATTTTGTCACCAATTTGTTCTAAGGTTTTATTCAGAGGATGCTCTGTAAGATAAAGCCCGAGCAGTTGTTTTTCCAAAGCTAATTTTTCGTTTTCTGAATATTCATCAACATGTGGAAGTATATCTTTTGTATATTTGTCAACCCTTATTTCTTCATCATTATCAAACAGCCCAGCTTGAGAAGTTTTGCCTCCTGCGCGAGATGCTTTATCGCGGATATCATCTATTGCCGCAAGAAGCGCTGCCCGTGAGCCAAAAGCATCAAATGCTCCGGCCTTGATTAAACTTTCCAAAACTTTTTTATTAACCCGCCGTGCGTCAACTTTCTGGCAAAAGTCGGAAAGCGAATAAAACTTTTTAAAATTCTCGCGGGATTCTAATATCGCGTTAACTGCCGCATCTCCGACATTTTTAACAGCTGATAATCCAAACCGAATCGCTCGCTCATCCAGAGAATCCGGATCCTTGATAATAGTAAAAGCAACATCGCTTTGATTTATATCAGGAGGCAAAACTTTAATTCCCATACGCTTGCATTCGGCAACTGCCTCGGCCACTTTTTCTGTAAACTGACTGTCTGCTGTAAGAAGCGCAGTCATATATTCAACAGGATAATTAGCCTTCATATAAGATGTCTGATAAGCAACCATTCCGTAAGAAGCCGCATGCGCTTTGTTAAAACCATACGACTGGAAAGGTTCAAAAAGTTTCCACAAGTGTTCAGCAAACTCTTGAGTCTGGCCATGTGCCACAATACCTGTTGTGAACTTCTCTTTCTGGGCTGCCATCTCAGCAGGAATTTTTTTACCTACTGCTTTTCTGAATTTATCTGCCTCTTCCCAGGTATATCCTGCTAAATCTAACGCGCAAAAAAGAAGATCGTCCTGGTAAACAATCAAACCGTATGAGGCGCCTAAAAACTTCTCCATCCGCGGATCGTCATATTTGACCAACTCCGGATGTCTTTTCCGTTCGATATATTCCGGGATCGTCTGCATAGGCCCAGGGCGATATAAAGCAACCATAGCCATCAAATCTTCAATTCTTTCAGGCTTCAGCTCCTTTAGCCACTTCGTCATACCCGAGCCCCCAAGTTGAAAAGTTCCCATGGTTTCTCCGCGCCCGAGCATTTCAAAGGTCTTCTTGTCGTCCAGGGGGATTTTGCCTACATCAACTCTAAACTCGCGCTCCTTCTCAACCAACTCAACAGCCGCTCCCAAAATTGACAAATTGCGAATTCCCAGAATATCAAATTTAATCAAACCTACATCCTCTGCGGCATGCATTTCGTATTGAGTTATCGTCTTTTCCCCCGATGGGTCAAGCTGAATCGGCGAAAAGTGAGCCATTTCGGTTGGAGCAATAACCACTCCCGCAGCGTGAACTGATAAATGCCTGGCGCTTCCTTCAAGCTGTTTTGATAAGTCTAAAATTCTTTTGGAGTCAGGATCGTTATCGTAAAGTTCTCTCAAAGGTGGGGAAATCTCCAAGGCTTTGGGGATGTTTATGGGAAAGCCCTGTTTTGGCGGCGGAATGACTTTGGCGATGCGGTCTCCGGTTGCATAAGGATAACCCAAAACTCTGGCGACGTCCCGAACTGCGGCACGAGCCAGCATCCTTCCAAATGTACAAATTTGGGCAACTTTTCCCAGTCCGTATTTTTCGGCAATGTGCGCAATAATTCGGTCACGCTTGTCGTCAGCAACATCCAAGTCAATATCGGGCGGAGAAGGTCGAGAAGGGTTTAAAAAACGCTCAAAAGGCAAATAATACTTTAAAGGGTTAACTGTTGTAATTCCCATGATATATGACACGAGAGAACCTGCAGCTGACCCTCGAGTATTAATCACAATTCCCTGCTCGTTGCACCATTGAGCAAGATCAGCCATGATTAAAAAATAGGCGGAGTATCCTTTTGTATTAATAATTCCAAGCTCATACTCCAAGCGCTTTTTTTCAGCCTCGCCTGTTCCTCCAATAACTTTTGGCAATCTTTCAAAGCACTGTTTGGCCAACTCTTCACCCTCATTTGTTTGCGCGGGGAGTGGAATTTTGGGGAAAAACCATTTGCCAAAGGTTGATATTTCTAAACGGCATTTTTCTGCCAAAGTTATTGTGTTATCGCAAGCTTCAGGTAGATCAACAAATAACGCTCGCATTTCTTCAGTTGGACGAACATACATGGTTGGCGCATCAATATAGCGAATTCTTTTTGAATCAGAAACCATTTTCCCAGTTGCCACACAAAGCAAAACGTCTTGAGCCGTTGCGTCACCTTTCCCGATGTAGTGGGAGTCATTTGTGGCAATAATAGGGATAGCCAACTCGCGGGAAAGTTTGATAATTCCTTCTTCCACAATTTTCTCGTTTCTCGTCATCCGTGCAAGATCCGCTTTAATCTCTTGGTTGCCCGCTTGCCCAATAAACTTTTCGTATTCGTGTCTTTGCAACTCCAGATAGAAGTCTTCACCAAACAAATCAAGGTACCAGTTGGCAACCTCTTTTGCTTTTTGATAATTGTCTGACAACAAAAGCTGAGGAATCTCACCCAACATGCAGGCGGATGTGCAGATTACACCCTTTGTATATTGTTTGAAATGTTCCTTGTCAATTTTTGGTCGGTAGTAATATCCCTCGCAATATGCAATTGAGGTGATTTTCATTAAATTCTGGTAGCCCTCTTCGTTTTTGGCCAGGAGTATCGCGTGGTAAGTTTCAATCTGTTTGTCTTTTCCCTTTAACTTGTGGTCTTGATTAGTAATGTATGTCTCGACACCAACGATAGTATTTATTTGCTCGGCAAGACCAGCTTTATAAAATTCAACGGCGCCATACATTGCCCCGTGATCCGTTAAAGCTATAGCTGGCATCCCCAATTCTTTTGCTTTTTTGACTAGATTTTTTGGAGTGCCAAAACCGTCTAAAAGGGAGTATTCTGAGTGAACGTGAAGATGACAAAAACTAGCAGTATCCATCATACTTTCGTCATTCCGTGCAGCGACACGGAATCTATATAAAATAACTTCGTATAAATTATCGATATAAATCCTTCGCCTCTGCTCAGGATGACTGCATCAATTTTAGTTGTTTTCACGAACTTTAGCAAGTAAATTAACTTATCGCAAGTGTATCAATTTTAGGCACACATAACCACGAAGCCATGGCCCCAAAACCAGTTTTGTCTATCTCAAAAGGATCAACCTCTTTCACGCAGGCAAGGTATATTAAAATGCAATATTTTTTGTCTTTAAATTTCTGGAAATAGGTAGGAATTTCGACTGCTGGTATCCCACACAATTTCCCATACTTTCCCAGTATCTTGCTAACCTTTTCTGGGGTCAAATTTTCAAGCTGAAGAACTTTTTTAACTGACGCTTTTAATTTTACCAGTTCGCCGGAATTTTTGAAGTAGACGGTGTCACCGGATTTTACTTGGTTCCAAGGACAACGTTTAAAACTATACCACCTTGATTCAATTACCTTTTCGCCGGATAAAATCTTCTCTGTAAATCCCCAAGATTTCTTCATTATTGCTACATGGTCCATAGGAAACAAGTATCAGAACCATCTGTCATCTCGAACGGTAGTGAGAGATCTCTCGTTTACACTCGAGATGACAGTTTCTCCGTCAATAGTTCTTTAGCTCTGTTTGGATCTGCCTTGCCATGGGTAAACTTCATAACCTGACCCACAAGAAATTGCACGGAGCTTTCTTTCCCTTTTTTATAATCTGCCACAGCTTGTGGATTATCTGTAATCGCCTGGGCTATAATTTTTTCTAATTCTTCATCCGGCAAAACTCCCTTTTCCTGTTCCCCAACAAGCATCTCCACAAATTTGGCAGGAAGGATTTCATCTCTGTTAAACTTTTTATTTATTAATGTGTTTGCCACTTTAGTTGGTTGAAGTGAATATTCTTTGCCCACACGAACTGCCTCCTCAAAATAGTCAGCAAATTCCCGTGTATCCGTTAACATGATAGCCTGTGTTTCACTCAAACCGTAACTTGCCACAAACCTTTTCTGTTTATCTACCGGCAACTCTTGCATTTCTTCTTTAGTTTTTTTAACACTATCACTATCCACTATCATTTCTGTAAGATCAGGATCCGCGAAATACCGATAGTCGTTGGCTTCTTCCTTCACTCGCTGAGTATATGTTTGTTTTTTGTTCTCATTCCAACCCCGAGTTTCCTGAATTAGGCGCTCACCTTTATCTAATGCTTCAATTTGCCTCCTAATCTCGTATTCAACAGCCGCAACCATAAACCGAAAACTGTTGATATTCTTAAGCTCCACACGGTATGGGGGCAACATGTCATTCCGAGTCGTAGACGAGGAATCTCCCACGGATGTGGGACCTGCATGCGCAAGAGATCCTTCGACAAGCTCAGGATGACCTGCGGTTACTTTACGAACTGAGACATTGGCTTCCAAGCGCATATCACCTTTTTCCATATCCGCATTAGAAATTCCCAAATAACGACAAATTTGCTGTATTTTCTTTGCGTAATCTCTTATCTCTTCCGTATCTCTAAAGTCAGGTTCTGTAACTATTTCCACCAAAGGCACCCCAGACCGATTGTAATCAATTAGTGTATTTTCCCCTGAATGGGTCAATTTCCCCGTATCTTCTTCCTGGTGCACTCTGTTTATCCTTATTTCCCTTACTTCCCCTATCTTATTCCTCACTTTTACTATTCCACTTTTACACAAAGGCCACCTATACTGAGAAATTTGATAACCTTTCGGAAGATCAGGGTAAAAATAATTTTTTCTCTCAAAACGAGATTCATCTGATATCTTGCACCCAAGAGCCAAGCCAAGCTTCATGCAATTTTCTAACGCTGCCTTATTAGGAACCGGAAGCGCTCCAGGCAAACCCAGGCAAACGGGGCATGTGTGAGTATTTGATTCTTTGCCAAAGTAATCGGCAGAACAGGAACAGAACATTTTCGACCTCGTCGAAAGCTCAACGTGGACTTCAAGACCAATGATAGGTTCGTAATTGTTCATAACATATAGTCTGTCATTCCGAACGAAGTGAGGAATCTCTGGCGTATGCCAGTCCGAAACTCGAACAAGCCGCCTACGGCGAGCCTCGCCTTCGGCGGGTAGAGAGACCCATTCGCTTCGCTCAGGGTGACACTGTCAAATTGGGTTTTTGCTTATTCCACTCAGCGCTTTGCTCATAGTTATACGCTACTTGCAACAATTTCTCTTCGCTCCACTTGGGTCCTAAAAACTGCAACCCTACCGGAAGTCCATCAGAAAAACCTGCCGGAACCGAAATCCCCGGAATACCGGCAAGATTTGCAGGAACTGTGTAAATGTCGGATAAGTACATAGCCAAGGGGTCGTTAACCTTTGCCCCAATATTCCAGGCAACTGTCGGGGAAACCGGGCCCGCGATAATATCACATTTTTTGAATGCCTTTTCAAAATCTTTGATAATCAGAGTTCTTACTTTAGCCGCCCGAGCAAAATAGTCATCATAGTAACCTACAGACAAAGAAAACGTTCCCAGCATTATCCGGCGTTTAACCTCCGCTCCAAATAAATCTCGATTCCCCCCAAACCTTATACCGTCAAGCCTGGCCAAATTGGAAGAGGCTTCGGATGTGGCAATTATGTAGTAGGCAGCAATCGCATATTCCGAATGCGGCAAATCAACATAAATTAATTCTGCTCCTAAAGATTCGAGCTTGGATAAAGCACTTTTTATAGTCTCCTTTACACCTTCCTCTAGCCCTTCCCCTAAATACTCTTTGGGCACACCAACCCTTAAACCTTTTATCCCATCTTTTATTTTTTCCCTGCTGAAGGTGAATGATTTACTGCAATTTGAATCTTTTCCGTCCGGCCCGGAAATCCATTCCAAAACTTGTCCTGCATCTTCAACTGATTTTGCAATGGGTCCCACACAGTCCAACGAACTTGCGTATGCAATCAAACCATATCGGGAAATCAAACCATAAGTTGGTTTTAAACCTACTACTCCACAAAACGACGCCGGCTGTCTAATTGAGCCTCCGGTATCGCTTCCCAAAGCAAAAACACACATATCGCCTGAGACCGCCGCAGCCGATCCGGAAGAAGAACCGCCGGGGACTTTACCGGTATCCCAGGGGTTGTGTGTTACGCCATACGCAGAATTTTCGCCTGAAGAGCCCATCGCAAACTCATCGCAATTTGTTTTTCCAAGAACCGAAACATTGTGCGACTCTAATTTGTCGATCACAGTCGCAGAATATGGCGGCAAGAAATTTTCTAAAATTTTGGAGCCTGCAGTTGTTTTAACATCTTTTGTAACTATAACGTCTTTTATCGCGGCAGGAATCCCTTCGTATGGCTCCAAAACTGTTACATATGCGTTCAGGCCGGCATTCAATACCTGAGCCCGTTTTACATAAGCGCTATTCAATTCTTCTTCAGAGAATTCTTTCTCTTCCAGAGCTTTTAGTATTTGCGTTAGTGTTAACTCGGTTATTTCCATATTTTTATGCGTCATTCCGAGCGTAGCGAGGAATCTCTGGCGTATGCCAGTCCGCAAACAAGTTGCGAGATCCTTCAGCTCTGCTTCAGGATGACTTAGAACTAATGGTTTTTACCACAAAAAGTCCGTTTTTAACTTCGCGAGCATCCTTTAAAGCTTCTTCCTGTGAAAGTCCTGCCTGGGGCTCGTCAGGGCGGGTAACATTTTTTAAATCAATTGGAGAAAAGGTTGGTTCAACGCCACTTGTATCCACTTTTGAAAGCTGTTCTACATATTCAAGAATTTCCTCAACTTGAGCGGCATAAGCATCTTCCTCTTTGGAAGTTAAAGGTAGTTGAGAAAGCCGGGATAATTTAGCCACGAGCAAATAGTAGCATTTACGCTTGTCTAAAGAAAGATCCCTTGCGAGTGGTGAGAGTTGGCGTGTTGAACACCACTCGCAAGGAGATATTGAAACGGGTGAGACGAAATGACTAGGCCACAGTCAGCGTGCCCTCAAGGGCTTCCGCTAGAGCGTCGCGACCCATGCGTTTCAGATAGCTGATCGTCGCGTGGACGCCACGTACACCATATGCGGCGACCATGCACAGTGCACAACCCCGGATCTCGTCGTCAGGCGCATTGCTGTCGACCAGCTTCTTGAATACCAACGCAAGTACCACTTCTTCAAACTCCGTTTCAGGTATTCCTAGGTTTTTCTACAAGAGCCATCCCGACGTCTCATCTTCCTCCCACAGCTTGTCGGGTACAGTTTTGACTCTTACAGGCCTAATTAGAATTATAAGTCAAATATAAGAAAAAAGCAAAAGTTTGTCAAGCAAGATTTTGAGGATTTTTTGCCAAAAAAACGCCGGGGATAAACCTAAATAAAGTTTAGGTAAACCCCTCGGCGTATATACATGTGGCCCTGCGCGCTCCTTCAATCTATCATTCTAGCATGCAGAACTTCATAGCAGACCTCGCACCCATCTTCTTCAGGTCCTCCCAAGATATGCTCAGCTACCCTGGTGTGGTATGTGGTTGCAGCGACCACCCCAAATTCCACCAAAGCACGAGCAAAAGCGTCGATCTCCTCGCCAGGAGGATGGGGGTCCCAATCGTCCCCTCTGTTCTTGGGAAGCATCGGCTCCATAGGTGTAGGTGGAGGCGGATTGTCTCCCACCCAAGGCCTTTTACTGTCACCAGCCATTTGCCACTCCTTATCGCGTAGTAATGTGCCTGGGGAAGTATACTACTGGATCGCTCAGAAGACCAATTTGTTGTTCTTAACTGTAGGAACAATTTTGTCGCCGGGGGAGATTTTGCCTTCGACGATTCGAAGAGCAAGTTCATCCAACAGCTCTTGCTCGATCAAGCGACGCAGAGGGCGAGCTCCAAAAATAGGGTCAAAACCTTTTTTGGCAAAATAGGAAATTAGGTCATTATTAGGCTCCCAGGTGACACCTTGCGAGGCTAACAGTTTGGCCGCTTGATCAAGCTGATTTTTGGCAATATCCCAAACAACTTCTGGAGAAAGTGTGTTGAAAAAAACTACCGTATCCAAGCGGTTGAGGAACTCTGGTTTAAACGTATGGCTAAGAACTTCCCAAACTTCCCTCTCCGTCTCGTCCTTGTTTTTATTTGTTGCGTGCTCCCGAATAATATCGCTCCCCGCATTTGAAGTCATAATAATAATCGTATTTTTGAAATCTACAGTTGTGCCCTTGGAATCAGTTAATCGTCCATCCTCCAAAATTTGAAGCAGCAAATTAAAAACTTGCGGGTGGGCTTTTTCTATCTCATCTAAAAGCACAATTGAGTATGGCCGACGCCTAACCGCCTCTGTTAGTTGCCCCCCTTCTTCGTAACCTACATAACCGGGAGGAGCGCCAATCAAACGGGCAACTGTATGCGATTCCTGGTATTCCGACATATCTATCCGCACCATCGCGTGCTCATCATCAAATAAATATTCAGCCAACGCCCGCGCGGTTTCTGTTTTACCCACACCCGTAGGTCCCAAAAACAAAAACGACCCGATGGGACGGTTTTGCGGACCCAGCCCTGCACGATTTCGCCGAATTGCCGCAGCCACACGAGTTAATGCCTCATCCTGCCCCACGACTCTTTTTCTTAGCTCATCTTCCAAAGTGATCAAACGCTTTTGCTCACTGCCTAAAAGCTTTGTGACCGGAATTCCTGTCCAGCGTCCCACAACACGCGCAATATCGTCCTCCGAAACATCTTCGCGCAAGACGCGCTCTTCTACCGGAATCAATTTCCAAGCAGCTTCATGTTTTTCAAGTTCTTTTTCAAGTTCAGGAAGTTTGCCATATTTAATCTCTGCTGCGCGTTCAAGCTCTACATTTCTTTCTGCCTGCTCAAGCTCGCTTCGTAATTGGTCTATTTTACTTCTGGACTCTTGAATTTTCCTAATAATATCTTTCTGCGCATTCCAACTTTTTTCAAGCATACCTGCTTGCTTTTTTAGCTCTTCCACTTCTGCCTGAGCCTCCGCTGATCTTTTCTTTGCACCATCTGTCTTCTCTTTCTTTAAAGCTGCCTGCTCGATTTCTAATTGTGTAATCTTCCGTTTCAACTGATCTAGTTCAACAGGCATGCTTTCAGTTTCAATACGTATCGAAGAAGCAGCCTCATCAATTAGATCTATTGCTTTGTCTGGCAGGAAACGGTTGGTGATGTAGCGGTCAGAAAGTTTTGCAGCGGCAATAACCGCATCGTCAGTAATTCTTATTCCGTGATGTAGCTCGTAGCGCTCTTTAATCCCGCGCAAGATTGCAATTGTGTCCTCAAGTGTAGGCTCATCCACATTCACAGGTTGGAAACGTCGCGCTAAAGCAGCGTCACGTTCGATATACTTTCTATACTCATCAATCGTAGTTGCGCCAATCATGCGCAAAGTTCCCCGAGCCAAAGATGGTTTAAGTATATTGGCGGCGTCAACTGCCCCTTCACTGGAACCTCCACCAACGATTGTGTGGAGTTCGTCTATAAAAATTATGTATTTGCCGTTTGATTCTTCAATGCCCTTGATCACTGCTTTCAAACGCTCTTCAAACTCACCCCTGAATTTTGCTCCAGCCAAAAGTAACGCAAAATCCAACGATAAAAGTTCGCGATCTGCGAGTGTAGTTGGAACTTCTCCGGAAACAATTCTTTGCGCCAAACCTTCAACGATTGCAGTTTTGCCAACTCCCGGATCACCAATTAAAACAGGATTGTTTTTGGTGCGGCGGGATAAAATCTGCATAACACGCCTGATTTCGCTATCTCGACCAATAACAGGATCAATTTTACCCTCATGGGCAAGTTTGGTTAGGCTTAGCGTGTATTTTCCAACAGCTTCTTTTGGAGAAACAGGCTTTAGAAGATCTTCAATGGGGGTTTGTCCATCCATATCAAACCAGTCTACAACTCGCCTTAGCACTCTGTCAAGCGGACCGCTAGCTCAATACCTGTGGGCTTAGTGTCATTCTGGCCCGCTTCGCAGCGAGGCGAGCTTGGCCAGAGTCTTCTTATTGCATTGCGCGAAGTGCGCGGATGCGTTCTTCTACGGGTGGATGGGTGTTAAAAAGTCCGGCAACCCAGGAAAGAGCTCCTTTATGTTTGCCACCTAAATCAGCCTTGAAAGGATTTTCAATATACATATGAGCTGTAGCATTACTGGCACTTTTTAAAACATTTCTGTCTTCTGCAATCTTGACCAGAGCCTGAACTAAACCCATCGGATTGCGAGTCAGCTTTACAGAGGAGGCGTCGGCATAAAACTCTCGCCGTCGTGAGATAGCAAACTGAATAAGCTGCGCAGCAATTGGAGCCAAAATTGCCAAAACTATGCCTACAATAACTAAAATATTCCCTCCCTGATTTTCCTTATCATTCCTACTTTCCCTGCCTCCCCAAAACATAGATCGAGATGCTACATCAGACAAAATAACCACAAGCCCCGCCAAAATTGCCACAATGCTCATTAAGCGCGTGTCATAGTTGCCAACATGGGACATTTCGTGTCCAATTACCCCTTCCAGCTCGCTCCGGTTGAGTTTATCTAGAAGTCCGCGGGTGGCACAAACAACAGCATGTTTTGGATCACGACCTGTGGCAAACGCATTTGGGGCAGAATCTTCAATAACATACACTTTAGGCATCGGCAAACCTGCTGCCAAAGCTATGTTTTCAGCAACCGTATAGAAGGTAAAATCACGTTTCTTGTCAGCCTCCCGGGCTCCGGAAAAGGAAAGGACAATTTTATCGGAAAACCAATAGGAGACGATACTGGAAACTCCGGAGAAGATTAAAGCGTAGCCAAAAAAACCAGGGCCCAAATTAAATGTTCGAGCCAGAACCCAAGAAGCACCGACAACAAAAAAAATGAACAAAGCAATAGCCAAAAAGCTTTTGAACTTATTTTGATCTACAGCCTCGTAAATATTCGTAATGTTACGCATATTTCTGTATGTTTCGCTGCGCTACACAACAGTAAACGTTAGTTATATTTTTCATACAGATGTCATTCCTGCGAAGGCAGGAATCCATAGAGATACTTTCGGATCCCCATTTGCATGGGGACGACAAGCCGTTTTTGGTTCCCCACCTTCGCGGGGATGACAGCTAAAGTGTCACTTTCGGCGTCTTTAGCTCCTCAACTGTTACACTGGCAACATTACCCGATTCGGGTGTTTCAAAACCCTTTACTGCCTGAAAACCAAACATATTAGCTACAATACTGGAGGGGAATGTTACAAGCTTAGTGTTATAGTCAGCAGACAAATCTATAAGAGTTCGGCGAGAATACATAACTTTGTCGGAGGTGTCGCGCAATTCCTCCATAAGATTGGTAATCACCTCAGATCCCTTAATTTGCGGATTGCTTTCGACAGCTACACGGATAGAGGGAATCAAATTAGAAATCTTCTGGCTGGCCCTTTCTGCATCAGCCAGACTCCCAGAATCTTGCGCTGCAGCTACAGCACGCCTTGCATCTACCAGCATTTTGAAAATCTCTTTCTCATGTTTTAGATATCCTTTTGCCGAAGCCTCTAAGTTTGGAATAAGATCCGCCTGACGTTTAAGCTGGTTGCCAATTTCCTGAATCGAGGCACCAATTCTAACTTTGACTGTTGCCAAAAAGTTATAAACAGACAAAAAATATGCGCCAATCAAAACTACAATTACAATAATGATTAATAGTGGTGTCATTAAAATCACCTCCTCGGTTCAGTGTCATTCTTCCCCCGCCACGGCGTGGTCAGGGTGACATCAATAAACTTCTGACTTCAGTATAACCTAATGTGTTTATTATATCACTCGCTTCCGCCCAACCACGCCGGGCAACAGAGACCCCGAAACGCATAAGCTCCATTTGTTCCGTAGCATGACTGTCCGTACTGACTGCCAGCTTTAATCCAGCCTTGACTGCATCATGCACAAGCTGATCAGGCAAATCAAGTCTTGCCGGCCAGCTATTAATCTCCAATATAACCTTATTTTTTAAACAGGACTCAAATATTTTCTCCCAATCGGCATCTATTCCCTCACGACCGGTTAATAATCTTCCCGTTGGATGGGCAAGGATCTTAACCTTTGGATGTTCGATAGCCGCAAGTATTCTTTTAGTTTGATCTGCCCGCAAACCTCTGAAACTGGAATGAACCGCAGCCACAGCAAAATCAAGAGTTTCAAAGGCTCTCTCCGGAAGTGCAAGCTCACCGCTCGGCCTGATATCAACCTCAAGACTATTGAACACTTTTATTACTCTCTTTTCATGCAAACTTTCACGAGAGGAATTTAAGTGATCAACTTCTTCCTTTTTTCTTTTTAATTCATCCAATATTTTACTTTCGGACTCTTCCCGCTTGGGGTTATGCTCTGTAAAAGCAACATACTCATAACCAAGCGTTTCGGCAATTTCAACCATCTTCTCCATCGAATCCCGCCCTGAATCATGGCTGGTTTCTTTTAAGAAGTTCGAGTGCAAATGAAGATCCCCCTTAATATCGCTCAGCTCCACCAAATGGGGTAACTTGTGAGCAATCGCAGCCTGAATCTCTCCCCGATCCTCGCGAATCTCCGGCGGGATCCAATCCATACCTAACCTTCTATAAAATTTCACTTCGTCATCAAAAAGCTCCGTGCCTGGCTTATCGATCTTTTGTATGCCATATTCCGAGAGGCTTAACCCTTTCTTCAACATAAGCGTGCGCAAGGCGACATTGTGGTCCTTTGAGCCTGTAAAATGCTGCAATAAAGCCCCATAAGCTTTGGACGGCTGAACCATTAAATCCACATGCAGCCCGCCAGGAACCAGGATCGCTGCAGAATGTGGTCCGGCTTCAATCAGCTTCGTCTTTTTGGGGTAAGCTACAAAATGGGCAATAACTTCTTCGGGATGGTCTGAAGCAACAGATATATCCACGTCTCCAACCGTGGCTACCTGGCGCCTTAGGGAGCCCAGAGGATCGATTTTCTCGACATTGGGATTCCTCTTCATGTAGGCAATAACATCGTCTGCAATTGATTGGGCAAAAGGCAGTAAAAAGCGAGTAGATTTGCTTTTGACCTGGGCCACGGTTTGCAGAATTTGAAGCTCGGACTGCTCTCCCATGCCTTCAAGATTTCTTATTTTGCCATGTTTTGCGGCACTAGCCAACTTTTTTACAGCGCCGTGAGCCTTGGTTATCCCCAACTCTTTGGAAAGTTTATAAGCACGCTTGGCCCCAATTCCAGGAACCCGCATGAGCTCAAACATCGCCGGAGGAAGCCCGTCAAGAAGTTCTTCAAAGTGTTTTACTTTACCAGTCTTAAATAGTTCATCCAAGTGGTCTGCGATTGTCTTGCCAATGCCAACAACCTCATCCAAGTTTCCTTCTTCCCACAAGTTTTTAGCCTCAGAAGTTAAATGCTCGACAGCATCCGCCGCACGCTGATAAGCAATGATTCGGAATCTGGAATTTGGAGCCTTTTCGTGCTTAATCTGGTAGCCTGCCGCCACAGCCCGCAAAAGCCTGGCAATCTCCAGATTGGACATGTTTCTGTCTGTTTTCACCGAGGCGGGACCGACGGGGCTCGAACCCGCAACCCCCGCCGTGACAGGGCGGTACTCTAACCAATTGAGCTACGGTCCCAATGGATATATATTACCACTTGACAAGGTCTTTTGCCAGGAACTATAGTGCGCTCAAAGTAGTACAAACTGTATGAAGACCAAGCAAGTACTCAAATTCGTGAAACTGAACGAATCAAAAATTAGCATTGCGTTTGGCGCCTTAATCATTTTAATTGCGCTGCTGGTAGGCTTCAATTTCTTCAACAAACGAGGCCAAACATTACCTCCTGCTACAGCCCAAAACCAAACCCAGGCTTCCCCCACACCCAAAGAAGGCCAAGTCCCCCAAAACCTTCCCTCAACCTACAAAGTTCAAAAAGGAGACAATTTGTGGAAAATTTCTGAACAAGTTTACGGCTCTGGATACAACTGGACTGATATTGCCCGAGCTAACAAGTTGGCAAACCCTGGCATAATTTCTGAAGGTCAGGAGTTGGCTATGCCCCAAACTGCAACTAGACAGCTTACAATCCAAATCTCACCTGTCCCCAGCCCAACTTCCACAACCCCAAGCTTTACCGTTACACCAACTCCAAAAATCTTGCCCCAGCCTCAGGCAATACCAGGCGAAAGCTATACCGTTGTCCGCGGCGACAGTCTTTGGAAGATCGCAGTTCGAGCCTATGGGGATGGATTCCAATGGGTAAAAATCTGGAGAGCCAACAAAACAGTTATCGCTAACCACCCGGATTTAATCTACCCTAATCAAACCTTCGTTATACCCCGACCGGATACAAAGTGAGCGGGTGAGCGGACTCGAACCGCCGGTCTCCTCCTTGGGAAGGAGGCATTTTACCACTAAACTACACCCGCGTATAAAACATCGTCACGAGCTCAAAACTGTCATTCTGGGGACTCAGAGCGAAGCGTGGAGGACACCAGAATCGATCCTGGACAAGCCAGAATGACAATTTCTAATATTCTATCACACTTCCAGCCAAACGGCCTTGCCATAATATGATACAATGTTACAGGATATGAATGTCAATCTACCAATTAATTGGCCATGGCGAACTTACCGCGGTATTATTTATGATGCCTCCTGGGGACACACTTCTGGCGAGGTTATCGTTGTTACAGGCCAGGGTATTACACTAACCATCCCATTTGAAAGGTTTCTGGCAGCCAGGGACAACATTTTAGGAAACGACCTGGGTATAGGCATTATCCGCGGTGTTGGGGCAGGACTTGTTACCCTTGGAATGGCCGGAGTAGTTTTGACTACCAAGCCAATTGTCGCCTCTGAATTTTCCTACCAAACCAATAAAGCTAAAAACCTGGTGCAAGAAAAAGTAGCAAATACCGAATATATGCAAAATATCAAGAAAGCCAAGGAAGAGACTCAACAAAGAGAGTACGCCAAGCAATTTGCCGCTCAAATTGGCGCCCCGAATACCGACTTTTCTATATATGTCCCTAAAATTGACGCCAAGGCGCCCGTTATTGCCAACGTTGATTCCAGTCAACAATCAGTTTATGCAGAAGCTTTAAAAGTTGGTGTTGCGCACGCCTACGGCTCTTCTTACCCCGACCAGCCCGGGGGAACTTACGTCTTTGCCCATTCAACAAACGGGCCATGGAACGTCTCTCGCTATAACGCTGTTTTTTATCTATTGCGCGAGCTGGATCCTGAAAGCCAGGATGAGATTTACGTTTTTTACCAGGGCAAGATCTACAAATATAAAGTCGCTGAGAAACATATTGTCGAGGGGGACGATCTTTCCTGGCTTCTTAATTCCCGCGAAGGTGACCAGCGCCTAATTTTGCAAAGCTGCTGGCCTCCAGGGACAGTTTGGAAAAGAATAATTGTCGTTGCTTATCTTGACCCAATTCCTTCTGCTACAAGCGTTTACGGAGGTAGTCTAACCCAAACTGTTACAGGTTTGAATTAATACTTGACAGATCAATATTGTGCTGCTATAATCCGTCCCATAACTATATTTCCTGCCAATTTAGTCATACTTTCTTGATTGTCTATAAGAATACTTATACGCAGTTGAAGAGAAAGTAAGCTTTCTTTTATACACAGTTGAAGAGAAATTCTTAATTTCTTTTATATGAATAAAAAGCTGGCAGTCGCCACAATTTCCGCCGCCACAACTCTTGCCCTTACATCAAACCCAGTCGTGGGCGCTGTTTCTTGCGTTGCCCAATATGGCGGACAATATGGACAAGTTTGCGTCAGCGTTGATAAACTACAG
This sequence comes from Candidatus Blackburnbacteria bacterium RIFCSPHIGHO2_01_FULL_43_15b, assembly GCA_001816385.1. Lineage (GTDB taxonomy): Bacteria > Patescibacteriota > Microgenomatia > UBA8517 > UBA10165 > 01-FULL-43-15b. The sequence continues at coordinate 22,149 of MHBW01000006.1, read as the reverse complement.
GTAAACAAAGAAGTCTTCAATCCTAACCCCAAAGTAAACAAATTCGTTGACAACATAACTTTAGATGAGGCAACAAGACATAATTTTGCTCCTCAAGACGAAGTTAAATTTAGAATTACGATCAAAAATACTGGTGATAACACATTGACCAACATTCAGGTCACTGATACTTTGCCCAGCTTTTTGGAGCAAATTGCAGGCGAACCCTACTCTTTCCAAATTGATACATTAAAAGTAGGCGATTCTGTTCAAAAAGAGTTAAAAGCTAAGGTTGTTAATGTTGACAAGCTCCCTTCTGACAAAACCGTTATTTGTGACGTGAACACATCTGTTGCTCAATCGGGAAATGAGGTTGACCGTGATACGACACAAGTTTGTGTGGAGAAAAAGGTCGCCCGTGAACTTCCAAAAGCCGGAGCAGAGGGGGCAGCCGCAATTTTAATTTCTTCAGGTCTATTCGGACTCATTGGCAACAAACTTGCCCGCGTTAAAAGAATAGGTAAATAATTCTACAATTTAGGCCGGAGAAAACGGCTGTATACTTCACAACCGTCTTCCCCATCCTTAATTGGACAGGGCGCTCGACGAAAGTCTTGAGTGTAGAACAAGATCTTTAACAAAGGCATAGGGAAAATAGGAGGTACAGAAAATGGTAGGTTCAGGCACACCCGAAGACCCGGAAGTCGTTGACGCCGAATCTCCGCGTGACCGGCTGAACAAGCTTCGTGAAGCCCGAGAGCGCCGCCGCATTCAAATGCAGGAGGCGTACCTCGCGGCTGACGAAGATGTCAACCGGCTCGAGGAAGAACTCGCGGAGGCCAAGCGCCTGCGCACGGAGCTCGCCGGCGAAATGACCAGGGCTGGTGTCCCCCTTCCGAAACGTCCCACACGGACAACCGTAAGGGAAGTGAGGGAGGAGACCACCCGAACAACGGCAGCAGCGGACGATGTTCGTGACAGTCTCAGGAACGCCTGGGACTGGCTCAAGAAGCACTAGGGATTAGGAGGAAGAAATGCGCACCATCCTGGCAGTGATCGGGGTAGTCGCTCTACTGGCGGTTGCTCTGGCACAGTGCGGCGTTCCCATCCCGGGGACACAGCCCATCGTTGGGCCTGCGCCCGGCAGAGGCGTCGCGTCCCCCACGGCTGCTCCTGGCGCTCAGCCGACCGCTGCCCCGCCCGCGGCTACGCCGGCACCAAGCACGGTCTACGTCGACATACCGCCCGTGAATGCGCCGGCAGGACCTGCACCCGCCAGTGAAATCGGCGTAGCCATCCTTGACACGGTGGTCTACAACTTCGATGGCGGTGCGCGGCGTTGGTACGGGCCCTGGCAGACAGGCAAGCCGCAAAGCCCGCTGATGCAGGGGGTCCCCTTCCAGGCGAAGGTTAAGGCATCCTGCCAAACCGGCGGATGGCGTTTCTTCGGAGATGCGGTCAGCCTGGCGATGGCAGGGAATAACCTGTTCTCCAGCAACCCCGGGATCGTCGAGATCCTGTGCCCGTTTGAGGAAGCAGAGTTCGTCGTTACAGACGGACAGCTGGGCTTCGTTCCAACAGAATGGGTTGACTGGGCCTGGCAAGACCGTGTTACCGGCTTCGAGAAAGCCTCAGGGCGTACGTCTCGAGGCGTCCGGTACCGATACGACCCAGGTTCCAGGAAGCTGGAACGCATCGGGTAGAGCAGCACAGAGGTGCTTCGACAAAACTTTGGCAGTCTTGCCGAGGCTAGTTGGAGCACCACCTTTTTGTTTCTGCAAAGTGCAGAAGAGGGAAAAAGATGAACTACACGAAGCACTTGCACAAGCTCTCGGCCGTCGTTATGGCGCTCGCCATGTTGATCGGCACCGTTCCGATCCCCGCACACGCTGTAGGGATCAACGACCTTCGCCCCTTTGACACGTGCACCAACTACGGTGCCACCGGTGCCGGGCAGACGGAGACGCTTTTCCAAGCGCTCTTCCCAGGCCGTTTCGCGGTCGTTGCGGGAGGCGCGCTCAATGGGCGTGCTGGCCCCAACAACGAGCCGGTCTGGATCGTCTTGAAGAACGACACCGCCGAACCGTTTCCCCTCGGGTTCGAGGTCAGCTCCGGTTTCTTCTGCGAGGGGGCATCGCTCGACGCGGTGGTCAACCACGCAGGCAAAACCGGCCGGTACGTCGGCTATCTCGACCTGCCAGCTGTAGCAACCGACGCCTCCGCACCGGCTTCCGACCAGACAGCCGCGCCCGAATCGTCCCCGGCTTCCGCACAGTCGCAGTTCGTCGCTGTCAGCAACGTCATGCTCAACCGCGATCTCTCGCAGTGCCGCTGGGGTACGGAAACTCAAAAGGGCGAGACCAAAACGATCGGCTTTCTCGTCCTTCCTGGCGAGATCGGGCTGGCGTTCGGCTGGGCGATCGACGGAATGGAAGGCAAGGTTCGCCAAACCTTCCACGAGGGCAACAACATCGTGGCCATCACGGACGGATTCGTGGTAGTCTGCTCTACCACGATGGCCCTTCAGCCGGAGGTGTTCGAGGGCTACAAGCTTCTCGAACCAACCAGCTACTCGCTGGACGGGCAGCACCTTTTCGGCCAGGCCGGGGATGCGCAGGAGGGGTATCTGAAACAAGCCGCTGGTGACTGGACTCATGCTGCGCTCCTTTGGAAGAAGGCGCACGACGAGCAGCTGATCCAGTCCCGCGGCGGCAAGCCATTCCTGGCCTCTGCCCAGGCACCCCCCGCTCCCACGGCCACGCCGCAACCCGCAACCGGAGGCGTCATTGCGCCTACTGGCAGGCCAGTGCGGTTCACCGGCACGGGTGACGCCCAAGTCAATTTCGACAAGGGCGAGACCGTGTTCGGCGCGTTCATTAGGGTGGATGGTGCACCAAACCCAGTGGGGATGTGCTTCTACGCAAGCGCTCCCAACTCGGGTAGTGTCTCGGGCGGCGTCATCGGGCGGATGCCGTTCCCCCAGGAGATCCAGAAGGATCACTTGGTTTCCTGCGGGTAGACATACCCTTCCCTATGCCCCGGGAGGTGGGAGAGATATTGGTTGACAATTCGTCACGCAAGTGACAATTGCCCCAAGATTCTCTCCTGCCTCCCCTTTAATTTACAATTTATTTTTTCAATAAACGAGTCATTTTGTCATTCCTGCGAAAGCAGGAATCCAAAAAACTGATATAGATTCCGTGTCAAGCACGGAATGACGAAAGGTCAGGCACGGAATGACACCTTAAAACCATGAACAAGCACACTGTCTCAAGCCAACCCCTAGTCTCCATTTTGCTTCCGGTCTACAGCGCCGAAGGCTATCTTCGTGCCTGCTTGGACAGCATCCTGGGGCAAACTTATAACAATTTTGAGGTCATTTGCGTTAACGACGGCTCTATCGATAAGTCATTAAAGATCTTGCGCGAATACGCCTTGAGCGACCGTAGGATCAAGGTCTTTGTCAATGATAAAAATCGTGGAATTGGCTACACAGCCAATAAAGCCTTATCTGCCGCTCGAGGAGAATATATCGCCCGCATGGACGCAGACGATATTATGCTTAGCGAAAGAATTGAAAAGCAAGTCCGCTATCTTCAAACTCATCCCAAAATAGTCCTTGTTGGCGGCCAATGTTTGGTTATAAACGAGGAAGGCAAAATAACAGGAGAAAAACTCAATCCTAAAACTCATCAAGACATCTATAAAATGATGTTTACTTCCATGTCTGTTCAAAATCCAACCATAATGATTCGCAGAAAGCTGGCGTCACAAGACTCACTTAAGCTTGATAGTCAACTTCATCCAGTTGACGATCTTGATATGCTTTTCAAGCTTTTTAGAAATGGTCAATTTGCCAATCTTCCCGACTTTGTCTTGCAATACCGCGTTTACCGGGCTTCATCTTCTATGAAGAACCCCAAAAGAAGCTTTCTTTTGACGCTTAAGGTAAGAATTCGAGCTGTCGCCAAATATGGCTACAAACCCACTTTTAAGGGCGTCTTCGTATGCCTAGCGCAGGCTCTAGCCGTCTTGGCCTTGCCAAATAGCGCTGTATACGCTTTGTATGCTCACATGCGAGGCATTAAGCGCTTCTCTCTGTCTCTACCCATTTGGGCTCCTATACAATATACTAAAAAAGTAGCGCTCCTCCTTTTAGGCGCCCAGAATTAGCTTTCCCATGATCAATAAGAAAGCCTCTTTGTATTTTCCGCAATTAATTATCTTTGCGCTTGTCACGGCTTTATATATCACTAACTTTAAAAGCGGAGCTTATTTGACCGGCTGGGATAATTTACATCCGGAGTTTAACTTTTGGATGAATATCAAGCGGTCCATTTTTGCCGTTTGGCAGGAATATCAGGGAGTAGGACTGCTTGGAGGAATGGGTCATGCTGCCGGCTTGTTACACCAGATATACATTTTTATTTTATCCCTGATCCTTCCGCAAAACCTTCTTAGGTACACCTGGACCTTTTTATGTTTGCTTGTTGGGGGCCTGGGGGCATACCAACTTTCTATAACCACTCTTTCTGCCGGCAAAGAGGCAAGCTTTCCTAAAAGGTTAGCTGCCACTACCGCCGGTATTTTTTATATCTTTAACTTATCAACTCTGCAGGTTTTTTACATCCCATTTGAAACTTTTACAGCTCACTTTGCATTTTTACCCTGGATCGTCTGGTCAGCATTGCGGTTTCTGTCTGTCAAGTCTTGGAAAAGTTTATTGGTCTTTATGTTAGTTTCTCTGGCCGCTACACCCTCCTATTACGTTCCTACATTATTTTTGGTCACACTTTTAGCCTTGGGCCTTTTGAGCTTAGTGCACATTGTCTACCAAAAAAATTTACAGGCATTACTTAACGTGGCCACGATTTTCGTGTCCACAGTTCTCGTAAACTCATTCTGGCTTTTACCTTTTCTCTACTTTACTTTCACCAATGCTTCCGTTGTTCCGGCAGCCAAAATTAATCAAATGTCCTCCCAAACTGTCTTTTTGGAAAATAAAAACTTTGGGAACATCCAAAATGTAGCACTGCTTCGGGGCTTGTGGTTTGACCGCACAGATATTAACCTTTCAGGAAATACAGGTTATTTAATGGCAAACTGGCGCGATTATTCGTACTCTTTGCCCTTCCAGGCAGCCGGATGGATAACTTTCGGTTTAATAATTTTTGGGTTGTATTCCGCCCTCAAAAGCCGTAACCGCTTGCAAATCACGGCTGCTGCACTCTTTATTTTTGCCTTCACCATGCTTATGGTTAGCACTCCTCCTTTTTCCTGGATTGTGACACTTTTCAGGAATAGTCTTCCGTTTTTCACAGAGGCTTTTCGTTTTCCCTTCACCAAATTCTCGATATTAGCCTCATTGGCCTATTCACTACTCCTTGGTGTGGGAGGCTTAAGCTTAGTTCAGCTCGCTTCGCGAAAACTATTTAAAAGACTTTCACTAGGAGCTATCTTGTTCTTGTTAATCACGTACCTATTCCCTGTATATACCGGCAAGTTGTTTTGGGTCCGGGAACAAAGCAAAATCCCCCAAGAATATTTCCAAGTTTTTGATTTTTTCAAAAATCAAGATCAAAATACCCGAATTGCCAACTTTCCGCAATATACTTTTTGGAGCTGGAATTATTACTGGTGGGGATACGAAGGCTCAGGATTTTTGTGGTACGGAATAAATCAGCCAATTTTAGACCGCGCGTTTGATCCCTGGAGCAATTACAACGAAGGTTATTATTCGGAATTAAATTATGCGCTTTATTCAAAAAAGCCTCAAACTTTATCCCAGGTTTTAGAAAAATACCAGGTTAACTGGCTTTTGGTTGATAAAAACGTTTTCAGTTCCATTAACCAAAAAACGCTTTACACCGATGAGTTGAAAGGTCTTTTAGAAAAATCCGGCAAAGCAACCCTTGTCCAACAATACGGAAATATTGACATCTACAAAGTTAATTTAGACACACAAATTAACAACTTCGTTTTTGCAGCCGACAACCTGCCCAGCGCAGGACCAAAGCATGTTTATGCTTTTGAAGATAAAACATTTTCTCATAACAGCCATTATTCTTCCGGAGAAAACTACTATTACCCTTTCAGGTCTTTTAGAGACCAAAGTTTTGAGATTTCTGAAAGTACTGATACATATACTATTTCTGCAAATGTTCCGGCAAATGCTGCCTCACCTGTTTTCCCCGATGAAAGCCAAGAATTGCCTTTACCCGATCCGAAAGATTTAAGAAATGTTGCCTATCTTGGGCCCCGGCCCCGAGTTTCGAACAACAAACTTGAGGTGAATTTTCCAAAAGTTTCCGGCTACTTTTCGGCCTCTATAGATTTAGAAACTACTCAGCAAAACAAATACTGCACAGATAAAGATCCCGATAAAAGCGGTGCAAAAGCTGTCACTATTGACGGTAAAAATGTTCTGGAGATGAAAAGTAAAGGGGCCGTCTGCGGCCTGTCGGTTTGGCTGCCTAATCTGCAGCATAACTTTGCCTACATAATCTCTCTCGAGAGCAAAAACAGCAAAGGCCAACCTTTGTTTTTTTGGCTGGAAAACCCAATAAGCAGGAAAGCGGATATAGAAGTTTATTTACCAAAAACAAACAACTTAAAAACAACCTATTTAATCCAGCCTCCCATGGAAGATGATGGCGTAGGCTATACTCTGCACATTGAAAATCGTTCCACGGGCAATGATTTAACTATTAACGATTTGGGTAGCGTTAATGTATATACATTCCCTTATAAATATTTGGCCGGAATACATTTTGGAGACGAACAGAATAATCAGGTTCAAACACAAGCTCTGGAAACAAAACATCCTAACCAGGCAACTTATGTTGTTAATTTAAAAGATCAATTGCCAAAAACTATAGTTTTGTCTCAAGGCTTTAACTCTGGCTGGCAGATGTATGAAACCTCTGCTCCACTATACCTTGCGCCATTTATTGGTAAAAAGGTGACCAGCCACTTTTTAGTAAACAACTGGGAAAACGGGTGGAGAGTAGACAATCCTACAGGCAGTAAGCTGGTAATAATTTATCTACCCCAATATCTCGAATTTGCCGGTTTCGTGTTTCTTTTATTGACCATCGCAGCCACGACTATCCTGGACGTTCGGCGCAAAACCCATTAATCGTGGTAAAATACTTCTACGCCGAGGTAGCTCAGTGGTAGAGCGGCTGTATCGTAAACAGTAGGTCGGGAGTTCAAATCTCCCCCTCGGCTCCCAATGCTCTTTGTCATGCTGAACTCGATTCAGCATCTATGTAAATATTTACTTTGTTCAGAAGCGAATACGCTATAGATTCCGTGTCAAGCACGGAATGGCAGTTGAGGGCAGGTTCGGGATAAGCTCTACAAAAATTGAGTATGATATCAAGGCGATCACAAATTGACGAAAAAAGAAAAGCCAGGCGAGCTTTTTTGCTAATAATCTCCTCAATTGCACTTTTCCTGTTTTTAATCTTTGTTGGCGTAGGAAGCGCTGCTAAACTTGCGATATTCGTTGGAAGCATGCGCGATACGCCTCAGACTGCTTCAAATGACAAAACCCCTCCCGGCCCTCCCAGAATGAATAATTGGGACTCTCTGCCAAAATACACTAAGGTTGACCAGTTAGATATTAGTGGTTTTGCTGAAACTGAAAGTAATGTAAAAATTTACGGTAATGATGCTGTGGTAACTCAAACAAAAACTGACGATAATTCTCAATTCTCAACTCGCGTCACTTTAAGTAAGGGGGAAAATTATATTTATGCAACAGCTATAGATCCAAGCGGCAATGAGGGGGACCACTCTCCTGCTGGACGGATTATTTATGATCCAGACCTTCCCCAAATCGAAATCGAATCCCCAAAAGATAATGACCAGGTATATGAAAAAAATCTGACGATTACAGGAAAAACGGAACCTGGAGCAAGTATTTCGATTGGCGATCGGGTTGGCATTGTCCAGAATGATGGATCGTTTGCCATTAAATACACTCTAAATGAAGGCTCAAATTCTATAACCTTAACCTCAGTTGACCAAGCAGGCAATCAAGCGGAGAAAAGTATAACAGTCACTTTTGTGCCATAAGAGTAATTTAAAACCTACCTTTATGTCATTCCGTGTCAAACACGGAATCTATACAACATCTATAATATCTCTATAGTTTCCCGCCTTCGCGGGAATGACAGATCGGCTCGTTCGTTGCAGGTACACAATCCACCGTTCGTTTTTTTTGCATTGCCAACAAAATACCCATCCATCCCATTACCCAAGGGTAAAAGAGCGAGTTGTCAAAAACTGACTCCACAAGCAATGCCGAAGTTGAACAAAAAAGGGCAAGGCCAGTAATAGTTTTTCGTCTGTTCCACCCCAAGACAAGTATTTTAAACCACGAGTACGAATAAACGAGTAGTCCGACAATCCCTGTTGTTGCAAACACAAAAAGAAAACTAGAATGTACCCCCGAACCGGTATGCGTGATTTTACTGTCGGAGCCTTGCAAGGTCCGACCTGGCGAGGCTAAAGAGTATAAATTATACCCTACGCCGAAGGCAGGATTTTTCAAACCCACCTGCAGCGCTTCTTCATAATTATTAACCCGTGAAGAAATAGTTTGGGTTCTTGCTAAATTGGTTCCGGCGCTTGCTTTTGGATGCGGCAACAAATAAAAAGTGGCAACAAAAAGCAATACGCCTCCCACAATAAATCCCACATTTTTCTTCGCAATAAAAGCGGCGGCAAAAAAGGCTAAAGCCCCGGCATAGCTTGCACGCGAATAAGTCAAAGAAAGGGCAATCCACCCAAGCACAAACAAAAACAGTCCAAGTATTTGTTCTTTTCGGCCAACCCACTTCCTTAGTGTCACCAGAATTAAAAAAAGCACCAGTATAATTCCAGTAAAAGCCGGGTCCAATAATGGCCCAACTAGACGGTAATAATGGTTGTCCCAACCAAATTCGGATAAGGCTCGTGCGTCTGGATAAGCCATGTAGCCCAAAAGTCCCAGAATTGCAAAGAATGTTCCGCATACAATAAGGCTGTTGTAAATGGTTGCTTTAACAAAATCTGCTACGGCAAAATAGAAAAGGGCATAAAGCCCCAGCCGTGCTAAATACGAGGCACCTACAACAACTGATGCAAGAGGTTTCCCGACGCTTCCTAAAACCAAACTAAAAACAGCTACTCCCAGAAAAGCAAGCATAGGAGTCGCCAAAAGCGGACGGTGTATTCTTCTGTTTCTCACAACCCGCAGCAGCCAAAAAAATACCAAAAGTGACGCTGCTATATCAACTGCGTGAATCCGAGCAGAAGGCAAGATCTGAAAACTTAATAGCTGACCAAAAGGGAAGAGTGCCAGATATAAAAACAGAAGATTAAGCATACTGTGTTACTTCTTACTTTGTTGTAACAACCACAACTTTCCCCACGCTAAATACGAATGGAAGCTCATCAACATAGCGACAACAAATCCCTGCCCACCATCTAAAAATCCCAATTTAAATATATAGTTCTGCAAGAATTTTAACTTTGGATAAAGGATAAATTTCAAAATGCTTGAATGCTTACCTTCCTCCAAATTTGCTTGAGCGTGAAGCGACGAGTAGCGATCGATATCTTTTAAAAACGCCGCTATGGTCTGATGTGGATAATGGAGAAGTGGAGACTCAAGCAGTTGAGTGCTGTCTTCCACATCCCATACCTCGTGCACGCGTCTGGCCCACTTCCCGGCATTTTTTCTGGCAAATCTTAAAAAATTCTGGCTTCCCCATTCACCATATTTTAACTTCCTCCCCCACATAACATCATGCCGCCTTATATAATACCCCCCAGGTGGCGTACCTAGACCACCTGGAAGGTGGGACAGATTCGCCACCTGTTCCCTTATCTCGCTTGCAAGGTTCTGAGAAACCCTTTCATCTGCATCAATAAACAAAACCCACTCCCCTGTCGCTTTTCCCAAACCAAAATTTCTCTGTTGAGAAAAATCATCTTCTAAATTTCTTTCGAATATTTTTGCGCCAAGCCTTTTGGCCAAACTTACAGTCTTATCTGTGGAAAAATCATCAACCACTACTATCTCATCACACCACTGTAAAGTTTTTAAGCATTCTTCAATATTTTTCTCTTCGTTTTTGGTTAAAACTACAACAGAGATCATCTTCTACAAGTATACCAACCTGATATGCTATCATACACAAAGACAAGCACGCATATCAAACAGTTCGTTTGAGAGCGTGACAGGCACGCATAGCTCAGCCGGTAGAGCGCTGCATTCACATTGCAGAGGTCTCTGGTTCAAGTCCAGATGCGTGCACAAGTCTGCAGTTATTCAGTAAGATGCAGTTGCTTTGTTGAAGTACCTAGAATTGATATAAAAAGATAAATAACCTATTCCAATAAGGCCAAGCCCGGCAAGCATTAAAGAAATTGGCCACCCCAAGCCTTCCGAGAAATACTCCACCGTAATTTTTAATACATACGCCATAAGATAAATTGTCCCAAAAACCAAAAACGATTTACTTTTAAGGTAAATGCTGGCAAAGATTGCGCCAAAGACCGCAAACGGGAATAAAAGCTCCCAAAATATATTTTGACTAGGCGACCAACCCCCCAAAGCAAAGATTGATCCAAGAAAAGCCAGGACGCCAAAGCCATATAAAAACCCCGACAAGGAATGTCTGGGTGTATTGGCCAGTGTATAACCTAATAGAATATAACTTATTCCGACAACAAGACTTCTGTATTCAAAAAATTTGACAGAAAAGACTGCCTGATTTGCAAAAATTAATGAGGTAAGAGAGAAATAAAACCAGGTCCCAAAGATTATTAAAAAAAGGAGAAGTAAACTTTTCTTAAGGGCAAAAAATGAAAAAAGAAAAGTTACAAATAGTATTGCAGGAATTAAAGTTTGAACATATCTGCTAGCAAGATCCAACCCTGCCGTATCAAATGTTACAAAAAGCCCTATTGGGCTTGTTAATGCTGCAATTAAAAGAAATGCGTGGCCAATCGGATCAGTCTTAAAATCACGCGCAAGTAATGCTCCCACTACATAAGCAACAACAGACGATCCCAGGGTTATAAGTACCTTGCTTAACGAGGGAAGTGTTTCCCAATTTTGGAACACCAAAATTGCAATACCTGCAAATACTATTGCCCCTCCTATGTAGTAAAGAATCTCTGATATTGTAAGCTTTTTTGCAGGAACAGTATCGTGTATTTTTGGAGTTGCCAGCTGACCATGACCATATGCCTCAACAATTTCTTCCTTGGTGATTTCTCCTGCGGAAGACATTTCTTGTATTTTCAAAATTAAATCTTCTTTAGTCATTGTTGTTCTACCCAACCTAGGAAATTAAAATAGTACGGCTTGTAGCCATTATTTTCAGAATATTCGAGGTTCAGTTTTTTAGCGATGTTTTTTCCTTTCAAGAAATAATATTTGTGATTATCAGGGTAGCCCCTAAATGGGAATCCACCATAAGCACCCTGGATTACCTCATATCCTTCAGGAGACTTTAGAGAAGCATTGAGATTATATTGTTGTGCTTGCTCCGGTTTTAATTGAATACTCTTGTTTGTTTTGACGCTGTGGATATATATGTCCGCTTTCTTACAAGACGAATCGGCGTTAAAAGGATCAAAGCCCTTGCTATACGCTTCCCGAGCTTCAGTCATTTGCTCAGGAGTTAAATTTTGGCTCGACAGACAGAAATAACCAATATCCAATGTAGATAACTCAACTTTCTTAACCTCATTCTGTGGTCCGCTGACAAAGCATTCATATCCTGAAAGCTCTGTGGGTGTCATACAGTGCTCCCCTGTCACAAGCTGATACCGGGCAATTCGACCAATGTTATCGTATTCAGCATATGAATTGCGTGTATAACATGGTTCGGGTTCTAAACTCCAACGTCCTCTCTCCGCTTCTAACACCGCCTTATCGTCTGGAGTCAAAGGTCTTTCGTCGAGGCAATGGTTATTTTGTGGAAGATATCCTGCATGGATTTCCTTGATTTTCCCGTCATTTAAATCCCGAATAACACACGGCTGGTAAACCACTCCCGAAGAAGAGCTTGTCGATGCTCCACTTTTTACTACTCTTTTGTTTTTAACTACATATTGATTGGAGCATGAATAATCATCCCCGATAAAATATAGAAAATCTGTTTTTGGACTTACAAAGAGCTGAGGAATGAAAATACTTCCAGCAATAAGTGCTACAAGCAAAGTTGGTGCGGCAAGTGCAACGAGAAGAGCAACTTTTTGATGGAAGTGCATAAACAAAGGTTACAGCTAAAATTTTCTTTTGTCCAATAAGCTGTTGACACCTATCCTCCTTTAATCCACAATTACATTTGTGGCAGGAACAAAAGCAGCAGCATTCATATTAGATCTATTGCAAACAGTCGTTCTGGCATTTGCAATTTTTTTGATCGTTTACTTATTCCTAGTCCAACCCCACCAAGTCAGAGGCGAGTCTATGTACCCCAACTTTGACGACAAAGAATACCTGTTGACCAACAAGTTGTCCTACAGATTCGGCCAACCCGCCAGAGGAGATATCGTAATTTTTGCAGCGCCCCCGGAACCTACCGAAGACTATATTAAAAGAATTATTGGCTTACCCAAAGATAAGGTGGACATTCGTGAAAATAAAGTTTATGTTAATGGCGAACCGTTAAAAGAAGATTATCTCCCGCAAGGTGTTGTTACTTCTCCCGGACCTTTTATGCCCGAGGGAAAAGAAATTACAGTTGGAGATAATGAATACATAGTGTTTGGGGATAACCGCTCTAATTCGTCCGATTCAAGAAGATGGGGACCTGTCAAAAGAGAAAAAATTGTCGGTCGAGCCTGGTTTGCTTATTGGCCACTCAACAAAATAGGCGTTGTGCATTAAAGATTCACAGAGGAAACGCTTGAATAAAGCTTTTGAAGACGCTCCTCAGTCTCTTCTAAACCACCTTTAAAAACTATTACCAGCTTTGTCTCTCTTTGCGAGCGCAGTATTTTAACATTTGTAGGCTTATCTTCAAGTCGCCTATCCGTTAGTCTTTGTTTAAATTCCACCACCATCCTGTCAACTTCTTCACTTATAATTATTGGGGCCAGAATAGGAGAGGTAAGTTTCTTTGGTTGTCCAGATTTTACTTTCATTCTTCGCGCTAAATCTTCTGCACGCCGTACAGATCCCGACTCGCGCAAAATGATTTTGTATGCCTCAACCACTAAGGCGTGATCTTCGATTGCAGCCAACGCTCGAGCATGTCCTTCGGTTATTAAGCCTGATAAAAGACCATCTTTTAATGCGTCAGGAAGTCTCAAAAGCCGTAAAGAGTTTGCAATATAAGCAGGACTTTTACCTATCCTTTGGGCAACATCAGCATTAGTCAAGCCAAACTCATCCATCAAACGCTGGAAACCGCGTGCACGATCCAATGCATTTAAGTCAACTCTTTGAACGTTTTCAATAATAGCCAATTCAAGCATGCCGCGGGGGGATGTTTCTTTAATAACCGACGGAACATGAGTTAAACCGGCGTATTTTGAAGCCCGCCAACGACGTTCACCGGCAATTATTTGATATCCCGCGGGTGTTTTGGCAACAACGAGCGGCTCTAAAACACCGTGTTCTTTGATGGAATCGATAAGATCAACTAAACTCTCCGGCGTAATAACGCCACGAGGTTGAAGGGGATTCGGTTGAAGCTGGTCAACCGGAATCATTTCTACTTGGGCATTTATAAAAGACATCTTTAATTTTTAGACTACATCCATAACTGACTTCCCGGATCGCTCTTTAAAGGAAACTGATCCTTTGCTTGTGGCATACAATGTGTGGTCTCTGCCCACTCGAACGTTTTGGCCGGCGTGATACGCCGTTCCTCTTTGACGAATTAAAATATTTCCGGCTTGGACTTTTTCTCCACCGGAAACTTTTAACCCCAAACGCTTACCTGCAACGTTGGCTTGTTGTCGAATTTTACCGCCTGCTTTTTTCTTTGACATTGAATGACCATGTTAAATATAGTACTCTTTTTCACACCTGTCAATACATCTATTTTGATGTAGTTATACAGCTTTGAGAAGAGAAAGTAGGGGATTTTCTAAGGCTAGAGGACTATATTTTCAACTTTCACACGGGTTAACTGTGCCCTGAAACCATTGACTTTTCGGTATCTGGACTTAGCTTTATACTTTGCAACCCGAATTTTTTCTCCTTTTTCTTCCCCTAAGACCTGCGCCTTAACTTTTGCTCCAATAACAAATGGATTGCCCAACGAAACCTCTCCATCGTTTGAAACTAAAACCACATGGTCGAATTCTATAGCCTCCCCAACTCCTGCTGATAATTTGTCCAACAACAGTTCGTCTCCTTCGTTAACTTGGTATTGGTGTCCCCCGGCCTGAATTACTGCGTACCTTTGCATATCTAGATCAATATTGTATCGCGTATCGAGCCTGTTTTCAACCTGGAAGAAATTCCTGACGCAATACCCAACAGTACCGACATGGATAAAAGCGAAGACCCTCCTGAGGACACAAAAGGCAAGGGGATTCCGGTTATTGGTAAAACACCCATATTCATGCCCGCGTTAACAATAATATGGGCAAAAAAGATAAAAAATATGCCTCCCAGCAAACTTTGCAATAAAACATCCTCTTGCCGCCTAATTATTACAATTAATCTGTATAAAATTAGACAGAACGCAACTACTGCCAATATTGCTCCAACAAACCCTAACTCCTCAGACAGCGCAGCAAAAATAAAATCGGTGTGGCGCTCTGGTAAAAATGACAGCTGGCTTTGAGTCCCCTGTCCCAAACCGCGACCCAAAAAGCCTCCGCTGCCTATTGCAATCACAGCTTGCAAAGAATTATACCCTGCTCCCAGCGGATCGGCCGTTGGAGATAAAAAGGTCAAAATTCGCGTTTTTTGGTATACAGCTAAGAACTGCCAGGCGGCAGGTGAAACTGCTGCCAGAAAAACAAAGGCTCCTGCAAACATACGCAAGGAAACTCCTCCGAAGAAAAGTATCCCGAAAAATCCTGCAGACAAAACAATGGCAGACCCCAAATCCGGCTGCAGCGCCACAAGAATAAAGGCCGGTAGAAAAGTCGCCAGAGCCAGAAAAAATCGCAAAAATCCGGTACGCGAGGAAACAACGTTGGCAAAAAATAAAATAAGCGCAGGCTTTATCAATTCTGAAGGCTGAAAAACAAATGGGCCCAAATAAATCCAACGGCTGGCGCCGCGGGTCACAACGCCCGGATATAATATGCCCAAAGCTAAGGTTGAAACCAATAATAGTAAAGAAAAAATATAGAGAAACCCCGATATGGAAAACAAAAAATCAACATCAATTTTTGTCGCAATAAAAAATATCACCAGAGCCAAGAACAAAAAAATGAAGTGTTCGGGATATACGTTTTTAGAAACACTTGACAAAACCAACCCGCCCAAAATCACTAAAAAAACAGCCGGAGCAAATAAAAACCAATCAACTGATTTCAAGATTCCCACTCTACGTAAAGTGTATCACCTTTGGAAATTTCAGAAGAGAGTGTTCGCTTCTTTAACCATTCGACAACTTGTGGATTTTCCGGAACCCAAGGCGCGATAACTGTAACTTTTGCACTCAAGGGAGTGCCTAACTTTTTCCGCTCATCTTGAATAAGTCTTGCCAACTCCCGCGCTTTTCCTTCTTCCTCAAGTTCTGGTGTGATATTTGTGTCTAAAGTTACTTCCGGCTCACTCACATCTCCCACTTCCCATGCCACACTTCTCACGTTAAGTTCTTCTTTGATCAGTTGAAGTATATCATCTTGCAATGCTTCATTTGAATAAATTACCTTTACTTTGGCCAATGGTTGTCTCACAGGAATACCAGCTACCTTTCGTGCCGCGTGTCCTCTTTCGACTACTGTTCGTGCAAGCTCAATCTGCTCAACCAATTTACTTTCTTCAGCGGATTTCTCGTGCATAGCCGGCCAGGAAGCAAGATGAACTGATTCCTCGCCACTTAAATTTTTATATATTTCTTCCGATATAAATGGCATAAATGGCGCAAGAATTTTTGAGAGAGTTAAAAGCACATTATAGAGAGTCGAGTAGCAATTATTTTTATACGGAGTTGAAGAGAAATTCTGATTTCTTTTATCTGTTATATCACTTGCGTTGGGTCCAATCCGGTCGCGGCTTCTGCGGACATACCACAAAGAGAGATCTTGAACAAATCCTTCAATAGCCAAAGTCGCACTTCTTGCGTCATAACCTTCCAAAGATTCCGTAACCACATTTAAAGTCCCTCCCAGTCTTGCCGTAATCCATCGATCAAGTACATGTTTCGAATCGCTAATATTCGTGTTATCCCATTCGTCTGCGTTGGCATTTAATACAAAAAAGTTATAAATATTCCAAAGCATTAATAAAAATTGCCTCTTTGTTTGCTCTCCAGCTTTGTAGCCAAAAAGCATATTTGTTGCGGGGTCTTGTTTGGCATACATCCAGCGCATAACATCAACGCCGATTGTGTCTGCGCCTTCGTTAAACTCAATCATATTTCCCCAACTTTTGTGCATTGGCCTCCCGTCTTCGGCATATAAAGTCGCAAAACCTAAAACAGTTTTGAATGGTTCTTCATTTTCCAATACCGTGCTCATAGCAATTAATGAATAAAACCAATTTTTAAATTGCCCGGGAAAGCTTTCAGTTATAAAATCTGCGGGAAACCATTCTTTTGGCATTGTTGAAAAAGGGACGATTCCCGCGTCAAGCCATGGGTTGCCAACATCAGGAACGCGGGCAGTCTTACCGCCACATTTCTCACACTTTATTTTTATTTCATCCACGTAAGGTCTGTGAGGGGAGTGTCCTTCGAACTCATCCCAGCCTTCAAATGTTTTTTCTCTAAGCTCTTTCTCATCACCTATCACCTGGAACCCTCCACAAACTTGGCATTCCCAAATTGGCAAGGCCAAACCCCAGTATCTCTTTTTGGAAATCAGCCAGTCATGCATGTTATCCAACCAATCAAGTTCTCTCTTCAGCCCAAATTCAGGAATCCATGAGACCTTCCTGGCAACCTTTTTCATTGGGTCACGAAGTGGATCCATCGAAATATACCACTCATCAACAACCCGCCAGACAAGTTCAGAATGGCAACGCCAACAGGCCGGGTACCTGTGTGTATATTTTAGTGTGTCGAAAAAGTACTTTCCGTTTTCCAGCTCTTTAATATAGTTTAAAATTATCTCCGAGTGATCTTTTGCATTCTGTCCGGAAAATTCTTCCATCCCGGGAAGATAATTCGCCTCTTCGTCAATTGCGTCAATAACCGGCAAATTTAACTCTTTCCCAAGTTGGAAATCTTCTGCTCCGGCTCCAGGGGCGATATGCACCAAGCCAGTTCCTTCTTCTGTGTTGATCGGCAAAACAATCGGATTAGTTGCCACAACTTTGTGCGGCTGTTCATTCATAGTTTTTTGCACGCGCGGCAAGTGATCAAAAGGCCCCATATATTCCCATCCCGCAATGTCTTCCCCTTTATATTCCCTGACTACCCTTACTCCCCCACCTTTACCCAACACCCTTTCCACCGCACCTTTGGCAACCACATACGACTTGCCATCTTTTTCAACCTCCGCATACTCCAAATTCGGGTCCACAGCTGTCGCAACGTTTGCAGGCAAAGTCCAGGGGGTTGTGGTCCAAACCAGTAAATATTCATTTTCTCGCCCCACAATCGGGTATTCCACAAAAATCGACTCATGTGTAACTTCTTTGTAATCCTCCGTCAACATTTCATGTTGGGAAATTGCCGTACCACAACGGGGGCACCAGGGAACAGAATCGTGACCTTTGTAAATCAAACCTTTTTCGTGACATTTTTTTAGAAAAGTCCAAATCATGTAGTTATTGTCATTAGAAAGTGTGAAGTAGGAATTATCCCAATCCATAAAATAGCCCAAACGTTTGGATTGTTCAGTTTGTACCGCAGAAAACTTGTATACTCTCTCTTTACATAACTCGACAAACTTGGCAATACTTGCTTTAACATCGCCGGCAACCAGATTCTCAATATCTTTTTTGGATTTTAACCCCAAGTCTTTCTCCACTTGAACTTCAACCCAAAGTCCCTGACAATCAAACCCGTTTTGGAAGCGCTGCTTATAGCCCTGCATATTTTTAAACCTCTGGAAAAGGTCTTTGTAAGTTCGGCCCCATGCGTGGTGTACACCCATCGGGTTATTTGCAGTTATTGGCCCGTCCAAAAAGGAGAAGTTTTTGTCAGACGTATCGTTTTTGTGAAGGTATTTATCGACAATTCCATTTTCATACCACCACGAAAGAAGCTTTTTTTCTAAAGCTATAAAATCTACCTTTGGATCAACGGGTTGAAATTTAGCCATGACCTCTTTGTTTTCTTAAGAAGGCTTCAACCTCCCTTTCCAGCGCCAATGTTTCTCTGCTCATTTTGATACAAAAATACCAGCCTGGGCGAGTTGGTTTCCTATTTAGTTCTTTTTCAAGAAACCAGCACAAGTTTACCTATTAATGATAATAGATATGGCTGGTCGAAGGAAAGCTCTAAATTGCATATTTGAGTCACTCTATCCCCATCCTCTTCTCATGTCAATCTGCTCTTGCAAGGCGAGACCTTAGAGGGGTATCCTACCTTCCTTGTCTCAAGAAAGCGGGGATTTCGAACTTCTCGCCCCACTCGTCTTTTTCCCTATCTTCTAAAGCAACACTATTGCGTTCTTCGCTATATTTATTTTCCACCCAGGGCTGGGTCTGGACGGGTCTGGCAAAAATTGAGCCAGCAAAAGTTGCAGGGTTGGGAACTGGCTGCGGCGGCGCACTGACAATCCCCTGAGGAGCACTTGGCACAACCGGTTTTGGGACAACCATTCTCCCCAAACGGGAGCGCACTTCATCAAATCCAGTTGCCACAACTGTAATTCTCATCTGATCTGACAATTTCTCATTTATGGATGCTCCAAATATAATGTTTGCATCAGCATCCGCCGACTCCGAAATTATTCTTGCCGCTTCGTCAACTTCGGCCATCGTGATATCCAACCCTCCGGCGATATTGAACAAAATTCCTTTTGCACCCTCGATCGAGACTTCCAAAAGCGGAGAAGAAATTGCCGCCCGAGCAGCCATTTGAGCCCGATTATCCCCCACTCCAGTTCCGATACCCAACAAAGCAGAACCGGCATCTTTCATAATCGCCCGGACATCGGCAAAGTCAACGTTAATAAGTCCCGGAGTAGTAATAATCTCCGAAATTCCCTGCACGCCGTGAGAAAGAACTGAATCAACAACTTTAAACGCGTCTGACAAGGTTGTTCTTCGATCAATCACATCCATCAAGCGCTGGTTGGGTATAACAATCAATGCGTCAACATTAGGCTGCAAAGCCTCAATTCCCTCCTCGGCAACAACCATTCGCCGCGTTCCTTCAAACGCAAACGGCTTGGTTACAATCGCAACTGTCAAAGCTCCAGCTTCTTTGGCCGCCTGGGCAATAACCGATATTGCTCCCGTGCCTGTTCCTCCACCCATTCCCGCCGTTAAAAAAACCATATCTGAATCCAAAAGCATCTCTTTTATTTTTTCTTTGGATTCTTCTGCCGCCTGTTTGCCCATATCGGGATTTCCGCCTGATCCCAACCCGCGGGTTAACTTTTCACCAATTTGAAGTTTAGTTTCCGCGGGGTTATTAAGAAGAACTTGCGCGTCTGTGTTAACGGCAATGAATTCAACACCTTCAATATGAGACTCCTCAATCATGTGGTTGACTGAGTTTCCGCCACCACCACCAACAGCAATAACCTTAATTTTTGCAAGGCGTGATGTATCGGGCTTGACAAGTGCCATCTGGCACTAGTGTAACATAATGGATCAGGTGGTCAAGTACAAGTAGCGCGGCGCGATGTATAATTGGCTATGAATTTCATCTTTGATTTTGATGGAACTATTGCGGATAGCTTGAGAATTGGAGTTAAGATAGTCAACAAGTTACTAAGAGAAGAAAACAAAATGCCTATCTCTAAAAATGATGTACGCAGCCGCGGCACACATTACATCATCAAAACCAGAACCGAAATTTCAAAATACATAGGGCAACTTCGTTCTTTTGACAGCTTGCCAGAAACAATAAAACAGCTTTCCAGGCAAAATAAAGAATCTTTCGGCTTTCTTTTTTCTTTCCGACCAAAAAGCCCGTGGCAAAGAGGTAAATCAATGGGCGGCGCTGCGCGCCGCCCCGCCAACTCGGGGATTGGAGCCATTGTACCAAATTGCTCGAACTTATTTTAACAGAAATTACTGACGTTCGCTACGGCAGCGTCGGCAAGGAAAAGGGGTTCAAGGGGAAAAGGAATTGCCGACTGCTGCCTTCGCTTCTCTCCTAACAAAAACATCAACGCCAAGCTCAATCTGTTCCCAACTTTAATCGCAACTCCGACCGCTACCTAAATCCTACCGCAAAAAACAAATCGCATTCGTTGTCGAAGCTCAGGCCTCTCCCTCGCTTCGCTCGGGATCGGCCTTCGCTCACTTCATTAATTTTGTTAAATTCTTTTCGAGCTGGGGAAATTTTCGCGTCTTTCTTCTATTCACTTCTTTAACTTAAGTACTACCCAATAATATACAATTCTTTGACTGCTCTGGTAACTGCTGTATATAACCATCTACTCCAGAGCTCATCTTCCCAGTAGGTTGATGGTTCTTCAAAAAGGAGTACTCTATCTGCTTGGGAGCCTTGAGATTTATGGACTGTCAGAGCATAGCCAAAATCAAACCTGTCACCAATCTCTTTGTAGTGAATACCTTTTACTTCTGCTAAATATTTTTCTTTGTGAAATTGATACCTGGAGATTCTACCTTGGTATGGTACTTCTTCACCATGGAATAATATCTCTGCTTCATACCAATGTTTATCTGATAGAGCAAGTTTAATCAGTTTGCCAATCATGCCATTGTAAATAGGTCTGGTTAAATTTTTGTAGTTATTTTTCAAACAAATAACCTGTTCACCAATGACTGGCTCATCAGATAAAAAATCTAGCCTACTTCTGATTTGCTGGTTAAGTCTGACCCTGGTAGCATTTCTGCCACAAAGGATCAGGGTATTGTCATCAAAGCTATTAAATATTTTATCAATTATTTCTTGGGCTTCCTGGGTACCTCTGGCAACTTTTCTCACAGTTGAGGAGAAATCTTGAAACGGAATTTTACCAGTGGTTCTGGCTAGAGTGGCAACTTGTAATATTGGATTATCTTGGGCATGTCTATGGATGGTTTCTAACCTAAGCTGTGGATTATTCATTAAACTATAACTGTCTCCTACAGGTGGGAGTTGACCATGATCTCCAATAGCAATAATGGGAACTCCATATGAGCAAATATCCCTCCACATATCTTGGGTTATCATTGAAGCCTCATCAATAACAATTAAATCCCTATCAATATCACTTACTTTTCCCCAACCAATAATCTGGCCATTTTTATCTACTTTTGGTTTATACATTAAAGAATGAAGAGTACCAATACTGTCTCCTTTAAACATTGCTTTTTGTTCAAGTAACTTAGATTTTAAAACTTGGCTGGCTTTTCCTGTAAAACAAGCAAAGCTAACTGATAAATTTGGTGATTGTTTTTTAAGAAGAGTTCGCAAAATTGCCGTAATAGTGGTTTTTCCAGTACCAGCATAGCCTCCTACAGTAATAAACCCATTTTTAGGATTTTTAATCCAAGAAAGTAAGGATTCTAAAACAAATTTCTGGTCAGAAGATAAATGGTCTGGAAGTGTAATCTTAGTTGAGGATACTGAAACAAGTGGAATACGCCCGACTTTGTCGGCAGGATGACGACTATTTTTATAGGTAATTTCTCCGTTTAGCAGTTTAGCAATTCGGGATCTAATACCACCAGGCTTTCTACCAAACTTTTCGGCATATTCTAAGATGAAACTCTCCTCTGGTTTATTTAACTTAACAAACTCCTCGTGGGCACTTTTTAATAAATTGTCTTCTTCCTCAGTCCATTGAGCATAGGCTTTAGTAAAGGTCTGTCTAATTCCCTCAACACTGTAAGCCTTTGGTTTAACAGCAGGGGTCATGGGGAAATTATACCTACATTCCAGATTGAATCGCAAC
>MHBW01000005.1:27584-67761 GCA_001816385.1 Candidatus Blackburnbacteria bacterium RIFCSPHIGHO2_01_FULL_43_15b | reverse complement strand
TGAAGATTTGTTTTTTGAAAAACCATACCAGAAGGTCAGAATCGCAAGACCAAAAAATGACATAAGAACTGTGTCTTTGACGTTGAAGTGGGATTCTGCGAAAACAAGAGGATACATTACCAGAGAGGCGGAAGAAACAAGAGAGACAAGTAGCCCAAAGTTTTTATGGGTCCAGAGTGCGATTCCTAGAGAAAGACCGAATGTCACGAGTACTATAAATAAGTGGTACGCTTCAATGTCTTCTACTAGTCCTAGCTTTTGAAAGAAAAGGTAATTTGATATCGCAAGCAACACACCGTTTACTTCAGGATGAGTATGTTCATGTTTTGTCATGAAATAGTCGAAGGTATAAAAATCAGACTGGAAGTAACTTCTGCGAACTCCTGCCTCTATGGAATTTTCTTTTGCGGGCTGTCCTCTTGTGGGAGAGTCGACATTGTTGTCAACATAATCCGGGGCGCCTTTCATTTGAGGGTACGGTGGCACTTCTAAAAAGTCGTGTTTGCCTGTTAAGATAAAGTGAAGATAAGACTGTCCGCGAGTAAGGTGTTTTGGGGTGTCCCAATTAATGCCATAATCTTTTAAAGTAAAGACAACAACGACTAAGTATATAATCGGAACGATAAGAATGCTAAGCCTTTTGTTGTTTTTAAAGAATTTCATCATACAGCTTACAAAATCTTGAACTTGCTTTTCCCCAAGAAAAGTTCTCTCTTACATATGTCAATCCATTTTTGGACAGATTCTTTCTTAAAGTCTCGTCTGAAAGAACAGAAACGATTTTCTTGGCAAGATCTTTGTCGTCTCTTTCCTCAAACAAAAGCCCGTTTGTTTCTCCATCGACTGTATCTATAAGACCGCCTGATTTGCTTGCTATTACTGGAACTCCTGATGCTCTTGCTTCTAGGACAACATTTCCCTGGCCTTCTTTTTCTCCTGTTTTTGCAATTGATATTGATGGCGAAACCACTAGGTCACTTGATGCATAAATCATGGGTAATTTATCTGGCCCGAATGTTCCCATAAAAAATATTCCTTCATTTTCTTTAAGATCTAGTTTCCTTGCCAACTTTTTTAGAGCATCTTCTTCTGGACCTTTGCCAATTAAAACTAGTTTTGCACCAGGAACAGACCTTAAAACTTGCGCATATGCTTTTATTAGATATTCAAAGCCTTTCCACTTAATTAACCTTCCTACTCCTAAAATTATTTTTGGATTGTTCCCAAACCCTTCTGCCCACGATTTGTTGCGTTTAAGCGGATTGAATAACCTTATATCAACTCCCATGTATGCTATTTCTACTTTTGCCTCTGGATATATTTCTTTTACGGCGTCTCTGGTGACCGAACTGTTCGCCGTACACAGATCGCAATATTTAAGAATAAACGCTTTAATAAAGTTTAATTTTTTCAAAGCAAAAACATCCGTGCCGTGTACTGTGACTACTACTTTCTTTTGAAAAATAAATCCTAAAATAGTTGCTATAAACCCTTGAGGAATAATCCAATTTGCATGTATGATGTCGAAATCTTCTTTTATCAACAACTTTAAAGCTGTAAAGAATTCAGCAATAATAAAAGTGAACATCTCGATTTTCCCCAAAATTCTATTTTTCTTGCTACTATAAAGTATGCCCTCGCCCGACGTGAGAACTTGTAGGGATCTTGGGTAAAAATAATTAAACCTTATGACATTTATTCCTCCAATTTTTTCTGAAAGTAACGAGTCTGGACCAGATGGCGCTACAACAGTGATTGAGTATTTTTTTAAATCCATATTGCTGTAGATACTCAGGATTGTACGTTGCCACCAGTCATTTTTATATCTAGGGAAGGAGCTTGTTAGTACTAAAACTCTTGTTTTTTGCATACTCATATTTTCATGCTTTAGAGGTTTTCTTTGCTACAACAAGATAGTCTAAAGGAAAATAGTTTGGATATTTTGGAAATACTTTTAATAAGGAGCCAAGAATGAGTATAAACAAATTATTGACTAAGATTATTGGAACTGAAATAGCTGCAACGGGAATAACAAGCACCGACTGAAAACTTAAATTTTTAGATAGCATGTCGTTTATTCGTTTAACTAGAAATGTGTTCAATGACTGGAGCCAAAAGTCAAAAAACCCTCCATTTGCTTTTATTTTAATAACGCGTAGGGAAGCCTCTTTGGCATAGGACTTAAGTGCAGTGCTTGTGTATCTTCCCCAGTCATGGGGCATGTCATGAAGAGGATAAAAAAATGGCACAGTAATAATAAGTATTCCGTTTGGCTTCAAAACTCTCCCCGCCTCCTTTATAACTTTGTCTGGTGCGTCTACATGTTCTAAAACTTGAAGCATTAACGCAATGTCAAAGGTATTTTTGGGAAAGGGAAGCTCTTTTGCGTCCGCAAGCACGTCGGGTTTCGTGTTTGAAGAATAAAGACTCGAAACTTCAGGGTGATCAACGCCAATGTAGGAATCTACAAGAGGTAAAAACACTTTTCGGTATGGCATACGACCACAACCAATATCCACAAGATTTCCTTTTGCGTATTTTTTGGCTTCTTCTATCGCTTCCTTTTGGTATCTAGTAAGTAGAAATTGCGGGTGGATAATACTTGTTCCTAGTTTTTCTGAGAAACTAACCCAGACATTTTTTGTCAAGACCTTAATCATCTTTCCATTAATTTATGCTATTTGGTCATCAAATACAACTTCAGTTCCGAAATTAACAAAACGGAAAGGGATAACTCTTGCCTGAGAAAGACCGCTCCTTGCCGATTCTTTCAAAAGCTCCTTAGATACTCTACTCCGTTTTTTGGGAGGCACTACAAAAAGAATACAACCACCCCCGCCAGCACCAAGCACCTTTCCACCCAATGCACCTGCTCCTATTCCAATATTATAAAGATTGTCAATGGCAGAATTGGAGACAGCGGATGCGAGAGAGCGTTTGAGAAGCCATCCGCTGTGGAGTATCCTTGCTACGCCTTTTATATCTCCCTTAAGAAGCACCTTTTCAAAGTCAAAGGTTGAGTCGGCCATTTCACGGAGGGTATCGAATTTTTGAGAAATACTATTTTTTTGTTCTATTAGAATTTTCGAGGCAAAACGTGTTATACCAGTAAAAAACATAAGCAAATGACCTTCAAGTTTTGATTGGACATGGTAGTTCATCAGTATTGGTTTGACTTCCACACTATGGTCTGGATTAAATTGAATGCGATTCAAGCCGCCAAAAGCCGCCGCATATTGGTCTTGCTTACCTATAGGTTCTCCCAGCAGCGTTATCTCAAGCCGGCATGCTTCTTCTGCGGCTTGGTATGATGTTAGGCTTCTCCCAAAAGAAGCATGGAGACCTTTCATTAATGCAACCGAAAAGCTGGAGGAAGACCCCAAACCAGTCTTGGTTGGAAGTGAAGCAAATGAGCCAATTTCAATTCCTTTTTCAATCCCTAAGTCGAGTAAGGCTGCTTTAATACGAGTATGTTGTAGCTCATCGAGCTTATCTACGGTTTCAGTAATAGAATAACGGGCTGATATTCTATCGATCATTGGAGTTTTGTTGATAACTAAATACACCCATTTGTCGATAGCTGTTGAAATTACGCGACCCGGTGTGCGTGTATAAAAATTGGCAAAATCTGTACCTCCGCCAACAAAACTTACTCGTAGTGGAGCTCTTACTACAATCATTATCTTTTATACCCAAAATACTCTAGTTTGCAACTTCCAAATAGTATTTTGAGTTCTAACTATTTAACGAAGAGTTGCCAAACTCGAGCTAAATAGGTATACCCCTGCAATTAGTATATAATAACACCACGTCTACGGATACTACGAAGCCCTATTTGTGCAGACATGACCTTAATCCAACGCTTCTCCTCTTTTTTAATTCCAATACTGTTTTTCATCGTTGCCCTTACAACACAATATGACTACGGAATGAATTGGGATTCACCGGTTCACTTTGCACGCGGCCAAGCTTATTTACGCTATATTTTGTCTCATAAAACGGACTATTCCGATTTACCCAGTCTTTGTAAAAGTGAATATAACTTAAACTCCCGTATTGATGCGACTACTGGTGAGATCTGTGACCGGCACAGAAAAGTCAGAATAAGCGAATACGAAAGTCACCTTATAGATTTTAATAGTTGGGTTGTGCAAGGAACCTATGGGCACCCAGCATTTAGCGATATTATGCTTGCAGTAAGCAACAGTATATTTTTCAAGTACTTAGGTTTAGTTGAAGACGTGCCAGCCTATCACCTTTATAGTATCATAACAACATTTTTGCTTGCGCTGACGGTATCAATTTGGGTTAAGAAAACGTTTGGGACTTTCGCTTCGGTCGTTGCGGTTCTTGCTGTTTATACTTTCCCACTTCTCTTTGCAGAACAACACTTTAATGTTAAAGATCCGCCTATGGCTGCCTTCTTTACAATTGCCTTGTATTTTTTTTGGCTGGCACTTACAAAGAAAAAAGCCAAATATCTTATTCTTTCCGCTCTTGCAGGAGGAGCCTCATTCGGTACAAAGTTCAATTTCGTGTTCGCTCCATTTGTACTTTTACCCTGGTTTGTTGTTTTTACAACACTCAAACTAAAGGAAAAGTTGTATAAAAACAAAAAGCTAACTTTTAGAAATGTGTTTTTGGAACTTTACACTTTATACCCAAAACGATTGTACTTTGCCTTGTTTGCATATCCAATAATTGTATTTTTGGTCTTTTTCTTTAGCTGGCCAGCTTTATGGCCTGATCCGGCAGAAAAAATTTATCAAGTCGTTATGTACTACAAAAACATCGGGGGACCAACATGTTCCTATTCTCCCTTAACGAAACTCTGGTTTACAGAGTGTACACAACTTATTAGCGTCAAATACTTCCTGTATACAATTCCCCCCATTACTCTTTTTCTGTTTCTTGTAGGTTCTATCGTTGGCGTTTTTCGTTTTAAGGAAAAGGGTTCTGTCACTATTCTTTGGCTTACATTCTTTTACTTCACAGTTCTTAGGGTAACTTTTTCAATAACTAATATATATGGGGGGTTAAGACAAATTATGGAATTTGTTGCACCCATGGCAATGATAGCGAGTGTTGGCGCGCTTTTTTTGCGAAACTTTATTGCTAAAATCTTGAGAAAGTATTTTCTGTCTCAACAACCCAAGAGAAAAACTATCAGCTTGATTGCATCTCTCCTGATCTTTGCCGGTTTTATACCCATACTCTCAACTCTTTGGAAAATGCATCCGAACCAAAACGTTTATTTCAACTCCCTAATTGGTGGTTTGAGAGGTGCTGTGGAAAATGACTTTCCAGGATATGGAAACACTTACGGTAATGCTTACTTGCAAGGCATAAAGTGGATAAACCAAAATGCAGAGCTAAGAGCAAAACTTGCACTAGTTTCTGGAAATGCACAAAACATATCTCGCCTATCTCTACGAGAAGATATCGATTTTTCCAATGGTTCCAGAAGCGGCTACAATCAAGAGGGAGAATACCAGATGGCGCTTGTTGTTGGACAAGATATATTCAGTAATACTTTTAGACACAAATACTTAGATGACTTTCTCAATGAGGCATACGCCGTAAGAGTGGATGGTCATCCAATTTTAAAAATATGGAAAAATGATAAGCAATACCTTAAAGAAGGTCTAGATTTGACAGCCACACCTCAACGGTTCAAGAGAACGTATTCAGTCAAAGAAGGCAAAAAAGAAGTCCTTATTTCACTTTACGAAATTAAGAAGCTTAAAGCGTTGACCTTCTCATTCTCATCAACTGAATGCAAGGATAAATTAATAGGTGCAGCTGTGTATACCTCCAGAGACAGTAATCAGTTTTTTCAAAAAGATGAGACTGTGAATAACTTTTCAGCAAGGGAGATAGAAGGGTACGACGCAGAATTTGTTTTTCTTTTTCCAGGAGAGGAAGTCCAATATATAAGACTTGTCGCTCCTAAAAATTATCCTTGTGAGCTTTCGGGTATTGGTCTTCGAGTTTTTGGTTTTAAGGATTAAATCTGCAATTAGCAATGCTTAGGGCAAATAGTCAGCAAGCAATCTCTGTGCATTGTTCTTAGCCGTATCAAGATCATAGCTTAAGTCGCTTGAGGCAGACGTCTTCAGAAAGTCAATTAAGATTTTTACATTAATCAGCCTATCTCTTCTTACCTTGCTTGCGTTAAATTTTCCTCTGTCTGCTGCAGACTTGGCCAAACTGTGAGCTTGAGAAAAGTTATTACTCGCTCTCTTGAGGGTTTTCTTTACCATATCAGGTTTATTCTCTTTAATAAGCTTTTCTGCCCCAAGTACCCTTTTTGTGCCAAGCATTACTTGGTAATCAACCTTTTCAGATTCATTAAAAGCAAATATGCCAAGAACGTTTTCTTTAAGTAGTTTTAAGGAATAAAGGCTATCGCCTTCTGTTTTTCCCGGAGAGAGCGGCCAGAAAAGAGTGTATGAATCAACTGGCACATCGGCCAAAGATGTTGCAAATTCTTGTGCATTTGCGGGGAATATTGTCGCAAAAAGAAATAGTACGCTTATTATGAGGCTTGAGAGTTTCTTCACTTGTTTGAATAGTATAAACGTGCTGTTGAATAAGTTCAAGGGGACTTTTTTCTAGTTAACACAAAAATAACAGCAACCACTATTGCCTCGCTCACAAGAGTTGCAAGCCGAAACAAAATTGCTATCAAACTTCCTAGGGCAAGTGGAGCATAAAGGCTCATCAGCCCAGCGATGGAGGCCTCTCTAATACCTAAGCCAGATGGAGCCAGAAATGCAAGATATCCCACAAGCCAAGAGGCAGCATAAATTCCGACAAAAGAGAAAATACTGCTTTGTGTTTCTATCCCTAACCCCATGGCTACAAGCCAAAGTGCTAGCCCTGTTAAAATAAATTGAACTGAGACGCTAAGCAATATTGCAGGAACCCATCTGATTTGTATCTTGTTAAGTTTTATTTCGTCGCTTTTAAGAGTTTGCTTTATTACTCCCTCGAGTACTTTAATTCTGCTTCCTGTAAAGAATATCAATACAGTGAATGTTAATAAAACAAGCGGCCCAAGACTCTTCTGCATAAATGCGGGGGTCTCCAATGGAAACAAACGTAATGCAAACAAAACAATTACACCTGCAATTCCGATATTGAAAAGAGC
Source organism: Candidatus Blackburnbacteria bacterium RIFCSPHIGHO2_01_FULL_43_15b (assembly GCA_001816385.1). Lineage (GTDB taxonomy): Bacteria > Patescibacteriota > Microgenomatia > UBA8517 > UBA10165 > 01-FULL-43-15b. The sequence goes on along the minus strand of MHBW01000005.1, from coordinate 60,608 downwards.
TTCCAGCAGAAGTGCCGTAGATGTAAACGTTTTGCTTACCCCTTTTTGGGATAGCATATAAACCCTTCCTGCATATTGCCATATGCTTCCCGGCACAAATCGGGAGGCGTTTGAAAGAGTCCAGATTCGTATATTGTCAATGAGGTTAATGCCTCCACCAAGCGCTTTTGTGTAGAGGTGCCAGGATAATGCGTTTACAAACGGCCCAGCTAGCAAAACTATTAATAGTAACACCGAATTTTTTTTGCTAAGTTGCCAATTTACGTTTTTAACTTGATCGAAGTCTGAAAAGATTTTCCAAAACAGAAAAGAGAAAACCAAAAGCACAAAGATAGATGATAAGGTTTTTTTAGATCTCATTTGATGTTCTCCAAGAGTTTAAGGCTTAGTTTTTTAGATTTTTCCCAATTAAATTGTGACGCCCATCTTCTGGATCCGTATTGAAATGTTTTATAGGTTTGAGGACTGGAGAGTATTTTTTCTATTTCGCGGCTCAAATTTCCGGGGGTGTTAACTTTACACACTACCCCGCTCTGACCATCTTTTACCGAATCTACGAGGCCCGGAGAACGGTAAGCAACAACAGGAGTTCCCATTCGGTTTGCTTCAATGTTTACAAGTCCCCACCCTTCTCGGATAGAAGGGTTTATAAGCACATGGGCGCGAGCAAGGAGCTCAAATTTTTCTTTTTGGCTTACAAAGCCGAAGAATTTAATTTTACCTTCTATCCCCAGTCTGCGTGATAATTTTTTAAGATGTGTCACATAATTTGAGATACCGACGCCAATTATCCAAAGAAGGTTATCGTTCCCATTTTTACTCAGAATAGCAAAGGCTCTTAGCGCATCTTCTATGCCTTTGTCGCGAGTTAAAGCTCCCAAAAAAACGATTGTGTTTTCCTTTTCTTTTGGCGGAAGCTTGCTAGGTGTTTCTATTATTACTCCGTGTGGAACTATAGTTATATCATTTGATTTAATGCCCATTCTAGCAAGGTCGTCTTTGGCTGATTGGGAGCCGGTCATAAATGGGACACTTTTGTTAATAAAAGGAATGTCTCTATAGAACAAAAATAAGAAAGGTTCGAGTGTATAACCAATCCAACCTATTATCCAGTTGAAGGGTTTGGGCAGGGGGTTAAGCCACCAAACTTCTCTTGCAACTTCTTGCAACACAGCAAGTTTTGGCACTCTGACATAAAGAGGTGTAAAAAAGGGGATTCCATGAAATTCATCAATAACCAAATCAAATTTGTCGTGAGACCCAAACAAATACCACCAAAAAGCTGACAATTGAACTCCCAAAAAAAGATCTTTGCCTTGACGAACAATGTCTACACCATCCAGTTTTTCCTCTTGTTTTGAGCCAGGAAAACGAGATGAGAAAAAGGTAACTTTATGACCTGCCGCGATCCATCCTTTCATGTGCTCATGCATCACTTGTTCAGCTCCACCCGCCATCGGGTGTTTTGGATCACGCCAAGAAAGTACAAGAATATTCATAAAAGTGGGAGATTAGGAAGCGCCAGGACTTCTGGCTAACAAGATCTTTAGCTTGGGATCTACTATCCAGTGGTCCCTGTTTTTGTCTTCATAATAGCGCAGGATTCTCAAACGATAAAAAACTGCCAAAGTATCGATAGCCATATCAATTGCCGTTTTCCAGCTTATGGCACTGGTTTTTTTATTAAATTTAACTTCAATGGGCGCTTCATAAATTCTCTTGTAACCAAGATGGTTTGCCACAGCCAACATTTCAATGTCCATTGCGTACCTTTTAACCAACAGGCGCGGGAGAATAACTTGTACCACTTTTCTTCTAAACACTTTTATTCCACTTTGAGTATCTGTCAAATAAAGACCAAACAAAACTTTAGCAAGAGCATGGTACCCAATACTGAGAACGTGTCTAATAAAAGGATAGTTAACTTTCGAAACTGGATGTCGCTTTGACCCAACTACGATATCTGCGTTATACCATTCCATATGCGCCATCAGCATCATCATGCCTTTGGGGCTGATATCCATTCCGGCATCCAAAAACGATACAACATCACCTTTGGAGTGAGCAAAACCGTATCTAACCGCATAACCTTTCCCTTGATTATTCTCGTATGCAAGCACTTTTATTCGCGGGGATTTTACCCTCTTGGCTCTTTGATATGTTGTGTCTAAGATACCATCTACCACACAAATTATTTCGTATTTAGACCCTTTTAATCCTTCTGCAAGTACTCGATCAATGTTTTTCAGATCTTCTTCGATTGTCTGCTCCTGTTTGTACGCAGGCACTATTACAGATAGAAGCTTGGAGTTATTCATCTTTTGTGATACAGCCATCTCTGATGATAAAGTAAGTATAACGAAAGCGAAAATGCCAGTAAAGCCGTCACGACAAGAGATATTTGAATAACTCTCAACAAGTCAGGATGAATAAACCAGATTGCTATCGCTTGTCCCAAAGCTGCTATAGCAAAAAACCAAGTCATCTTAACTTTGCCTACAGAAAGATAGAACTGTACTAAGAGACTGGCCACAGACAAGAAGCCAGCAAATGCGGAAAACCACCACAACAGCCCAACACTCTCTTTAAGTACATGTCCCGAAAAGAGAGCTAGAAAGATTTGGGGGGAAAACCTAAACGCAAGGACAGTAGCAGCAGCCAGAATAAAAGTTCCCAAAATACTCAAGAGGAGAATATCTTTGTATGGCTGCGATTCTGCATGGCGTCGAGATATCATGGGAAACATTACTGCCGATATTGGCGTAGATACAAAAAAAGCTATTCGTCCCAATGCTGCCACGGACGCGTAAACTCCTGATTCATACGCGGAAAAGAAGTGTTTTACCAAAAGGATGTCTGCTGAATACATGGAAGTTAACGCTGCACCTTGTATAAAAACGGGCAATGAAAACATTATTAGTGGAGCTATGCTCGGCCTTTCGCCACGTTTTCTTACAATCACGTCTTTCAAAAAAACTCTCGTAATGCCGTACGAAACCAATACTCCCACCAACAAGGCCACCATGGCACCAAAAATTGCATAGCTTAACCACACTAAAACAATAGTTAGCATTATTTTAAGCAGCATCTCCGACATCAGACTAGCTACAAGCTGATTGAAACGAAGGAGCCCTTGTAATATTGACCTGTTAGCGCTAAGCACCGTACCAAGCACTACGATAACTGGTAATAAGTAAATGGAAGAGGGTTGGTGTAACTTTAGAAAAGCAGCCAGGAGAGGAGACATCGACAATAACACTAACCCCATACCAAGACCAATTAAGATACTCCACCAATTAATCCAACTGCTAAAGTTTTGGAGTTCTTCCTTTCTGTTGTGTCCTGCAACGAATTTTACAATTGTCAGATTAAATGCTAATTGAAAAATTCCTACAATCCCCAACAACGAAATAATAGCGGCCAAGTCTCCATAATAAGCTTCGCCCAAAACCCTAAGAGCTATAGAGTGGTATAAAAATTGCCCGGTGCTGTATAAATTCGTTCCGACAACCATCACAAAACTTCCCATCAAAAGCGGATTTTTAAAAGAGGCTTTAAAATAATTTATCAATGTTTTCATCCCACCCAGTAACCCCTTACAAAGAGCATAGTTTCTAAAGTTAAAAGCAAAACAGAAATCGTTATGGTGGCTATTTTCAGTTGAACTCGCAAGGAAAATAGTATCTCACCCAAGAGGGTAAACAGGGGGAAGACCACCAAAATATATCTGGGTAAAGAACTAAAGCTTCCGGTAATGGTTGAAAGTATATACCCGGTGAAAATTAATACTAAATAAGAGGGCCTTAATTTCTTCATAAAACCAACGACAAGCAAGAACAAGACCAACACAGAAGAGAAAAATTCGATCAAGGTTGTGCTATATATTGGACTGCTCCTGTCCACTGTTGCAATCATTTTAAAATATCGCCAGAAAACTTGTGGGAATAGAATTAACTTGCCTACCTGCCGCTGCTCGCCGTAGGGAGATAATTCATTATAAAAAGTGAATGGGCTACCTGTTGTTTTGTAAAGGTAAAACATATACACAACAAGGCCTGACAAGCTCAAGAAAAATACTGTTATAACTAATAAGATTTTAGGAAAAGAGAGCTTCCTAGATTTAAATTGCAGCCACCATTCAACCAACAAAGCAGGAGCTAGCGCAACTCCGAAAACTCTAGTAGCTGAGGCCAATCCTCCTGCAAAACCACTGCTTATCCATTTGCCATTCCTTGCCAATAAAAAACTAAGCAGTGCCAAAAATAGGAAAAGTGATCCTGTGTATGTGGAAGCAAAAAAAAATGACGTTGGGAAAGAAACTAAAGAAACTAAAGACCACCAGGCAACTTTTTCAGAATAATCAAGTCTTACCAACTTCCAAAGCAAAAAGAGGTCTGCTAAAAAAAATGTATTAGAGACTAACAAACCCGCCCACGCGATTTTCTCTATTCCTTCGGGTGCAAGCAAATGCAAAATCAGCGGGAAAAGTGGGAAAAAAGAGTGTTCGAGCGCTTTATAACCATTTTGTGCAATTGCAATGTAGTGCTCGCCATCAAAATTGCTCCAGCCCCAAAACAAAGGACTTTCTAAATAATTATCAAAACTGCCGCCTAAAAAGTTTCTGCTTGCCAAAGGAAGATAGGCAATCCCCAACAGAGCAAAAACTGTAATCCAAACCCGCCAGGCTAGAAAAAGTAGAAGAATGGAAACAGTATTTTTATTCACCAAGAACTTTTTTGTAAACATTAACGGTTTTATAAGCGGTTTTTCTCCAATCAAATTCTTTTGCTTTCTTAAGTCCGGCTGCAATCAAACCTTTCCTCAAATTGCTATCACTTATGACTCTTTCGATACCTCGCGCCACATCTTGCACATTTTTTGGATCCACGAACAGAGCTGCTCCTTCCCCAATTTCTACTAAAGCTTGTGTTCTCCCGGCAACGACAGGTGTGCCGCAAGCCATTGCTTCAAGAACAGGAAAACCAAAACCTTCGTAAAATGAGGGTTGGCAATAAACCTCTGCTAAATTATAAATCTTTACTAAATCTTCATCCGGAACAAAACCCAATATATGCACCTTGTCTTCAATTTGCAATTCCTTAATTAATTTGCGTATTTCTTCTGCCTCGTTGGTTTCACCTTCGAAGGCTTTCCCTACCAGAGCAAGATGAGTGGTGAGCGATGAGTGATGAGTAACTAGAGAAAATGCACGTATAAGTCCTGGAATATTTTTGTTGTAATTAATATCACCAACATAAAGTATGAATCTTGCAGGCAGGTCGTACTTCTTGCAGACGGTGAGGAGTGATTGGTGATGGGTGATAAGTTTACAAGAACCGCTTGCAGCAAAGTGAGTTACAAAAATTTTGTCTGCAGAAATATCTAAAAACAGCACCACGTCTTTTTTAGTAGTTTCTGTATTAACAATAATCGCGTCAGCTTTTTGCAACCTTTTTTTCTGGAGGACAAATTTCAACTTTCCGCGAATTCCTACAGGAAAGTGCTCAGGATAAATAATGGGGTGGGTGTCGTGTACTGTAACGACAGTTGGCACATTTCCTCTCTCATGCAAAGTATTAAAGAAAAGGTCAAAGAAGGGGTGATGAGCAATCTCTGGCTTGTCATTTTTCCCCACTAATTGGACATTCTTGTGGCCTTTCATGGCCTGCAAAAGTTGGCTCGCATAGCGACCCATGCCGCGCACCGTGTGACCTGGTATTGTGGGATTTGAATCGAGAAAAACGCGCATTATTTGTTGTTAAGGTATCTCCAGTATGCCCGAGGGAACCTTAATGCTGAAAAAAATGAGAAAACAATTCCTTGATATCCGTCTAAAATTCCTTTGTGGCGGATTTGGGTTACTAAAAACCAGCTGGCAGGTTTAACTAGCATATAGTTTAAAAGTGTAAGCACACCTTTTTCCAAACGCTCCTTAACCATTTGTGCTCTTATTAACTCGATATATCGATTGTTTCTTGCAAGATATCGAGCAAAAGTGGGGGAATCAACATGATATAACGGACTTTGCAACCAACCGACTCGTCCACCAACCTCCATCTGTTCATGAACATCTTTTGCCGGCAAATACGCTTTGCCATTTTTAATAAGTCTGATGACCCCATCGGGGTATACGCCTCCATATCTCAAATATTTTCCCAAAAAATAATTTAAGCGGGGAAGAAAGTAGGCAACATATTCCCTTTTATCAGTCCCAATCTGCCCATCTCTTTTTTCCAAAATCCTAAGGTGTCTTAAAAATAATTCCTTCTGCGACAAATCCTCCTGATACTTCTCCGCCTTTGCAGAATCCAACTCAATTACATATTTTATTTCTCGAGCCAAGTCCGGGCTGACGCGCTCGTCCGCGTCCATTTGCAAAATCCACTCTCCCTTCGCCGCGTCAATTGCTTTTTGCTTATTGATATGAAAGTTGGGGTGATTTTGTGTTTTTATAACTTTTGCCCCGAAACCTTCAGCTACTTCTCTGGTCCTGTCTGCCGAGCTTCCGTCAACAATAACAAACTCTGAAGCAATGTTCTTGCATGATTCCAAACAAGCACCAATATTCTCTTCTTCGTTAAATGTGGCCAGAACCACAGACAATTTTTTGCTCATAATTAGTTTGCAACGACCTTGAAAGCTATATCGCCGCTAGGAAAGTATATCTTTTTTATTATGTTGGTGCCGTCCGGTATCTCACTGGAGTTTCCCGTAATTAAACTGTTCGCATGCTTTGTTCGAGTTTTGTCCCATGGTGAAATTTCCTCAAAAATATATTTGCCAAAATGTTCAACTGTAGAAAACCCAAACTTATCCCGAGAAGTTAATGCATGTTCTTTTTGGAATTTTGCGGGAGGATATTCTGAATAAAAAAGGAAAAGTATATAAGGCTGGTCGTAACGGTTTGTAATAACAACATTTTGATATTTCCCCTCATTTTCTTGCACAAAACTTACCAGCTCTTTTACACCATATTGAGAAGAATAGCCGTATGTTTTTGCCATATGCAGGTAATACTCATGAAGATATCTTGAAAAGTCCCAAAGCATAAATGGTACGATCGCAAGCACCCCCAATTTCCCTAACTTTCCCCATCTCCCCAACGCCCTGAAAACCCTTACTGCACCATACCCACTAATTATCACCATCGGTACAACCATATTTTGAGCGCGTAACGAATGAGGCGATTGAAATGTTAATGCTGCCGCAACCGGCGCGACAGCAAGCCATATGAGAATTGGCAACCACCCTTTGGGGTTTTTAAAAATTGCCACAATCCCCACAATTAGGAAAACCAAATCCAGCAAGTACATTTGGCCGAATTCTGGTACTTTATTTCTTTGTATTTCGTCGCCACTAATGAACAAAAAGTCTCCCGAAAAATGCTTTCCGTAGTTTGCCGCAAATGCCAGGCCGTAATTTACAAACTTGTTGTGCAGCAGTTTCGCACTAATGTTTGAAGAGTTGGTGTGTTCTCCGCGTTGCTGGTTTGTTTTATTGTATGGCCCTAAATCAGCAAATAACCCAACACCAGAAGCCCTTGAAATTCCTGCAGGGCCGATAAGATCTTTTGCCAACGGTGCCAATAATAATATTGCCACAACTCCCGCGATTAGAATGCTTCGGAAATTCGGTCTACTAAAGAGTGTTCTTCGGTAATAAATAAGCAGTCCACCGACCAGAAGAGGCGCTACTATTCGTGCTGCATGGTAAGTATACAGAGACGCCACAAAAGCCACTATAGAAGTCCACAGATATTTCGGGTTTCGGCTTGATTTGATAAATGACCAAGCCCCCAAAGTGATAAAGAAAGTGGTCGCATTTACCTCCCATCCTCCACGCGAGAAATGTAGATGCCAAGGAGAAATGGCCAAAAATAGCGCAGCAACTTCAGGCAACCATTTTTTTTGAGGAAATAATTCGCGAACTAAAAGCCAAATTACAAATACTGTCGCCACGCCAAGGGCGGCTCCGGGAATTCTTACCGCCCACTCATTCAAACCAAGAATCGATACAAACGGCATCACTATATAAAAATAAAGTCCCGGCTTGTAATCGTTAAACGATTGAAAATGAATTGGCCAAGAGTTACCATGCTCGTCTTTCCCTGTTTGCAACAGAGAATAAGCGTTATAACCGACTGCTGCTTCGTCCGCGTTTAATGCGGGCAAACTGCTTAACTGGTTGAAGCGCAACAAAACCGCAAGAATGATGATAAAAATTATTAAATATTTCTTCATGATTATTCCCAGGAAAGTAGTTCAAAAGCCACACTGCCGTCCGGTCTAGTTATTTCTTGGTAAATCCCATCTTGTTGTTTTTGGGAAAGCTCGGCAAAAGGCGGATGCTCCGGATCGTAGACTATTATTGTATCTTTTTGGTGTAAATCGGAAGCACTCGCATCACGAAATTGTGTATTATCTAACTTACCGACCAAGCCCACATCTCCTAAAGAATTTGGCTGATAAACAGAAGAAGCAATCTTTTGATAATTTTTCGGGTCATATTTTTGGTAAAACAAAAAGAAAATATATGGTTGGTTGTAGCTCTGCTGAAAGACTATTTGTTGGTAAGCATTTTGCTCTTTTGAAATAGCCAGGATTGCTTGTTTATAACCATATTGCCAATCTTTGGCACTTCTTAAAGGGTAATGGGCCCAATACTGATCCAAAAAATAAATGTAATTAAAAGCATACACAACAAGATAACAAGGTAGTAAGATGGCAAGCTTCCGTATCTTGGCAAAACCCCACATATATGCAGAACCACACGCAGTTAAAATTGTTAGTGGGACAACCTCATTCAAACTCCTCACGCCTTGAATGGTGTCTCGGGATAAAGCCGCAGGTAAGGGAGCAAGTAAAAGCCAGAGAAGTACAAACCACTTCGCGTTTCTGTTTTGACTCCTTGCCAAATATAAAAATCCAAAAATCAGCATCGGCAAATCCGCTAACAGCAAAACTCCTACGTCCGGCGCGCCATGTCGGGGGTTAGCCCAATCCCCTTCAAAAAATAAAAATCTGGCAGAGTAATAGTTCGTCCACCTGTTCAAAACCCCTCGCAAAATACTTAATGGCCCAGAATGGTAAAAAATATATTGCCAGGAATTTATACCAACTCCTTCCTGATTTAAGATATTTACAACATATTCCAAAGGTCTTCGGTAAGAAAAAACGCTAAAAACTGCTAACCTCCCTGCTTGTCCCTGGACCACGCTTAAGATTATTGGTAACACCAACACAAACCCCAAAACCAAAACTTTAATAATTTGCCGGCGAGGCATAAGGTTAAATTGCTTGCGATAAGCCAACAAAAGAGCTACTACTACCAAGGTAGTACCAAGCTTTGCTCCCTGATATGCCCAAAGGGTTAATGCAAAAAAGAGACACGATAGATATACACTCTTTCTCTTGCCTTTGAGAAAACGCAGAAAAAAACAAATTCCAGCTAAGGTAAGAGTCAGGGAAAGATTTGCTTCCCATGCTCCTCGGGAAAAATGCACATGCCAAGGAGAGACAGCCAGCAGCATAGCTGCTAGAATTTCCAATTTCCAATTTCCAATTTCCAATTTCGGAGTAAACAGTCTTTGGCTAATTTTATAGATAAGCCATACGGCAACAACTCCAGCGAGAGCAGATGGTAATCTGACCGCCCACTCGGTCAAACCTAAAACCGCCACAAACGGCACCGTCAGATAAATATATAATCCTGGCTTCCAATCTCCGAATGACTTAAAAATCAGTGGCAGAAGTTCGCCATGCTCATCTCTGCCCGTTTCCAAAATTGAATATGCGTTATACGCCAAAGCTGCCTCATCACTCGTCAAATGCGGCGGGTTAATATCCAGTTGCCACATCCGCAAGACCGATGCAAGAATCAGAATAGTGATGAGTGATGAGTGATGAGTGATGAGTGATCTAATTTTTTGTTTCATAGTTAGATAAAATATCGAACACCGGCTTTCCGTCTAAGAAAAATATTGTTTTAAGTTTATTCCAATCAGAAGGATAATTCCCAGGGCTGGTAACAAGCAGACAACGCGTAGCTCCTGCACAACTGAATGTTTCGCCACTCTCCACCCGCCACTCTCCACCCGCCACTCTCGGCATATCCCAATCATTTACAAAGTAAAACTTGTCAAACCGATCTATCCAATACCAATCAGACTGATTAAAGCGCACAAGTTTGGAGTCTTTCCGGTAAGCAGCCGGATCCCAAGGCCAGTAGAAAAGTAGAAATTCATGCGGTTCGCCATATTTTTTGGTGATAACGACCCGATCGTATTCTTTATAGTGAAGTTTTACGTAATCTACCATAAAGGCGTACCCATATTGCCAGGCCCATGAATAGTTGCTTCTATAAAGTGCAAAATAGTTGAAAAGATATTTTTCAACAAAGCCAAAAAGAACTAAGAAATATGCGGCCAATACAACGACTTTCCATTTTCGGGCAATTTTATCAACAGCCCAAAAAACTCCCAACGCAGAAAGCAACTGAGGAATCGGAAGCATGGATGTTGAGCGCAATACGGCATATTTCTCATTTGTGATGCTTGCCGGAATTGGTGCCAGCAACAGCCACAGCAAAACCAGTTGATATGCCTTTTCTTTTTTAATCGCTCTCCATGCAACCAGTATCAAACCGATGTAGAAAAAGGGTAAGTTAACCGGATAAAGAAGCCCCCAACCTGGGACGCTAAACTGATATTGCGTACCACCATTCAAAAACAAAAACTGCGGCGAAAAATAATCTACATAGTTTTGGGCAAACTTCTCAACGAAGTAGACAGGGCGGTTGTAGAGAAGACGAGCTAACTTTGGAGGTAATTTACTCGACTGCCGCCAAGTTTCGATGTGGTTTATTGCACTCTGATCAACCAAAAAAACCCAATTTGCCCGAGCTCTTGCTTCTGGATTCGACAAAACAAAGGGAAGCGGCACAAGAAAGACAGATAAAATGACAAGAGAAATTGTCCCGAGTAAGCGTTTGTGTTTGAAAAAGTTTAATAGTTCACGCCGGTAGATTATAAAAAGTGCAAGTAAAAAAATTGGAGTGAAGATTCTGGTTGTGTGATAAGAAAAAAGCGTTAGGCCAAAAGCAAAAAAAGAAAGCGGGAACTTGCCATTCACAAAAAGGGCCACGGCGGTAGTTATAAAGAACACCGACAGGTTTGATTGCAAAACAAACCGTGAAGGGAAAAGTAGCCAGGGATCAATCGCTACAAAAAACGCGCCAAGTAAACTTATATCTTTTCTTTTGGTAACCCCCAAAAAAACAAAATATGAGGAGAGTATAGTGAGAGTTCCCAATAAAACATGTGGCAGGCGGATAGCCAATGTGTTTAATCCAAAGGCCTTTATAAAGGGTATGGTGAAATACAAATTAAGCGGGAGGGGATAATCCCCATAAGCTCTAAAATTTGCAATCGGGAATGCTTTTCCCCACTCATCTTGCCCGGTTTTTAAAATTGAGTAGGCATTCCAACCATGACTGACCTCATCCCAGTTTAGACTTGGCGGCACGCGAGTAATCCATACAAACCTTAAGATAAAACCCAGAATTACAATTAATACTAATAACCAATGTTTTTTAAGCCACATGTTTTTTCTTCACAACAAACAAGACTATACCGACAGCTGTGACCATACTAATTATGTTTCCCCAGGTTCTTGCAGGAGTATTCGCGAATCTCAGTATTACCTCCTTCTCCCCATCAAGTGAAGGCAGTTGCGCGGTTATCAAACCCAAGTTCCCAGACGGAAAAACTGGATATTCCTTCTGACCCATAAACAAATGCCAACCAGGGAAGTAAACTATTGGGAATTGCACTTCCGCCGGAGAAACAAGCGAAAGTTGGTATGCCACACTGTTACTCTTCTTTACGAGCTGGTTCCCCACTGAAGAACCGCTAATAACAGGCTGTAAAGGAGCCGAACTTGTCGGAAGTTGGGAAGCGAATACTGGCCAATAATCGCCCAGCGCTGACGCGATCTGTTCTTCCCATTTTTTCCCTACAAACTGGTCTTTATCTGTAATGTTGTACCACATATCCTCCTTAAAAAAAGAAAAGTTCACAAGGATGATGATGACAATAACAGTTGCACTAATCCACAGAGGGAATCGCCTGGAAACAAACACCACAGCTCCAGAAGCCAGCGCAAAACTGAAAGTTGCTATAGAAAGCCAACGCCACGGAAATTGAAAATATGACATAAATTTGAGGCTTTCCCAAATAGACGTCGACTTATTGTGTGTTAAAAACAAAGCCAACCAACCAATTAAAACTAACACCAAAACGTCTTTAAGTTTTTCTTTTTGGCGAGTTATTAACAGGCATACCAGGGCTATCAAAGGCAATACCCACTGCACTTGACCCACAGATAAACTAAGGTCATCCTTCGGGCCAAAAAGCGACGCACCATATCCCCAAAATCTTGATATTAAAAGCTGGTTTAGCGTAGCAAAGTGTGCTCTAAAGTCGAAGTATCCTGTCGTCGTAGAACTTAAATTTACATATCGAGACTCAAAAATTACCGGTAGAATATAAAACGCGCTAAGCAGTAACGCTAAGATCCCACCTCCGATGAAGCCGGGAATCCCGTGATAGTTCTTGCTTTCCACAACTTTGTAACCCAACCATAAACCCAAGAATAAACTGAACATTAGAAAGGACAGGTTGTGTGTTAACAAAAGCAACGCTAGAAAAAAAGTAAAACCAGCAAAATTACCTAAACTTTTCTTTTGCAAGAGATTCCAAGCAAAAAGTGTAACGAATGGAAAAAGCACAAATGCTAAAGCTTCAGGCAAGGCAGCTCTGACCCAAACGTCCACGGCGCGGTACGGTGCATACACATAAATCACACTGCTTACCAAAGCTGCATATTTATTCCTCCACAATTTATTGGCAAATAAATACATCCCCAGGGCTGAAAGCAACAAAGAAAGTATGAAAAGAATTTTTACCGAATCAGTTATCTGAAAACCCAGCAAGTGGAAAAATTCACCAATGGCAAAAGGCACTTGGGTGTAAAAATTAAACATCGGCTCGCCATATCCAAAACCCGAATCCGGGGTCCAACGGCAAGGCAGTTGAAAATCACGCGCGCACTTGTCGAACTCGTACATCCTAAATAAATGAAAATCTTGCATCGAGTAAATTCCCTCTCGCAACATCCTCCAGAATGTTGGAATGACAAGAATTAGTGCCAAAAGTATCAATTTTTTCTCTTTGTTAATTCGCATTTACAGTTCGCTTGAAGGATAAATAAGAAACTACTCCTGCTGCCGACGCCAAAAATGCAAAGAAAACACTCCTTAGGGTTACTTCGGGCAATAGCTTGGTAAGAAGCGGCAGTAAAGAGTAGTCATTGCTCCAGGGAGGGTTTAATGGAGCAAATAGACCTACGTTAAGTGACGGTTCAAACATTAAAATAATACCCAAAAAAGCCCACAACATGGCCAAAGTAGGCAAAATTGCTTTCTTCTGCAGTCGTACTAAGAAAATAACTAAAATTGGTGTAATCCAGGTAAACCACTGGGGATGAAAATGAACTACACTGTAAAAAAGCAGTAATGGCCACATAAACCATTGCCATAATTCATACTTTCTTGCATACAACCAACAGAACCAATAAAGCAAGAACATGCCCACCAAAAAGATTGGTAGAAAAGCGCCCCCCGAAACTGGTATTTTTGCGAAGAAAATTTTATCTGCCTGAGAAGCAAGTAAAGCATAATGACGGAAACCAGGAGAAGACAGATATGGTACAAGGACTAACGCGTATGACATTATCCCCACCAAAAATATACCTAACTTTTTTATGAAAGAGCCGGGGGCATATAAAGCCAAAATAGGCAACAAAAAAAGTACGAACTGCTTGACAAGTGCCCCCATAGCTAATGCAAATGCAGCTTGACAATATTTCCCCTTCTTCGCAAAGAGCAAGCACACCATAATTGATAATGCCAGCAAAATATCAGACTGGGTAAGCATGTATGCTGAATAAATAGTTACAGGATTAATCAACCACAAGATTTGACCTAAAGATTTATCTGCTCTTTTTTCGAAGAACTTGCCTAGCAAGTACACAATTAAAAAATCAACAACAAGATTTGGGAGTTTTAACAAGTATAGAAGCAATGAGAGCTGCGGCTGACCTATTACTTTCCCCATATCAATAATTAAGGTGTGCAATAGTTCCTGGGGATAAAAGGGCCAAAGTAATTTCATGTAGACCGCAGGATAGGAGTTGGCTAAAGGAGGATAAATGAAGAGATCTCTTCCGTACAAGCGTACCAGGGGGCTATCCGAAGGTAGGCGACTTAGATAATCGTAAAAATCCAATATATGACCGCTTGAAATCAGCTGCGCTCCCAAAGCGAATCCTCTGATGTCCGGATGGAGCGTAATTGGTATGATAACTAATCTTATTATTACGCCTATTAACAACCAGGGAAGAATTCTTTTCATGGTGACTTCTCTCTTTTCAAAAAATTAATATTGGAAGCCGATAAAAAAGCACAAACAAGAAATATGCTCCAAGAAACTACAGAAACAATATCACTTATATATCTTACGGATGTCTTTTTAAAAAGTGCAACTATTTTATAATTTCCACTCGAGAGTTGGATTCTCGGCCGTCCCAACTCTTGATCATCTTTAGGATTTACCAAAACTTCCCGCCCGTCAACTGTGTATTCCCAACCGGGAAAATAAAAAGTGTTGATTTGGAAACGGGCTTCTTTTTTTACTTTTACTTCGTACTCTTGCTTCACGCTGTTTTTAAAAAGAGTTGTTATTTGCCCCTCCCCATCGATAATTTCTGCATCGCCGTTGGGAGGATTCACAGGTGGAAAGGGAGCCCATACGGGCAAGTAGTCAAAAATTCCATTCGTCGTTTGGAGTTTCCACTGCTCCCCCGCCAACTTGTCTTGATCTTTAAAGTTAGGCCAAAAATCTTTCCAGCGAAAGTAATCCTTATAAAAAGCTACGGTCACTAAAATCAGGATCAATGTTCCGATTACTCTAAACTTGATAAGTTTCTCTCCTAATATAACGATACTTCCTCCCAAAAAAGACGTTCCGAATATCACGATAGAAAGGGTACGCCAGGGGAACTGTAAATATTGGAGCTGAGGCGCGGCTGACCACAAAAAAGAAGATTTTTCGTGAGCCAAAAACGCATAAAACAAAGAGATCGCAAACATTAGTACTATAAATAAAGATTTGTAAAGCTTTTTCCTCGCAAATACTAAAGCCACTATCAAACTAACCAAGGCCAACCCCCAATGAATATATCCAATTTGGAAACTGATATAATCAACGGGCCCGTAAATAGAGTTGCCATACCCCCAATTTCTATCAATGAATAATTCTTTAAGAGTTGCAAAGTGCGCCAGGTAATTAAAATAACCGGCGGTCAAGGTTTCAACATGAGCGTATTTCTGCTCAAAGATTACCGGCAGCGAGAAAAAGGCTGCTAGCCCCAGAGACCAACTACCACTTACAACCAGTTTTGGCAAAGCCTTAACACTTCTAAATTTGACGAGCCAAAACAAAGCCCACACGAAAGCTGCTGGCACGAACAACATCAACATTAGATTATGAGAGAGCATAACCAAAGACGAAAATGCGGCTACTGGTAAAACGTATTTCCACTTATTTCTTTCTATTAACCTATAAAGCGCCCAAAACACGCCTGGGAAGAAAGCTATCGCCCACGCTTCATTCATAGCACCTCTCACGTAAATATCGACAGCATGATAAGGAGCATATATGTAAAGCGCCCCAGATATCAAACCTCCCCATTTTCCCCAAAATACTTGCGCAAAAAGATACATTAGTAGCCCTGATATTATCAAGCTAAGAACAACCAGCACTTTAATTACATCGATGTACGACAAGTCTGCACTTCTAAACATTTGTCCCAGGTAGTAAGGAAATGGTGGGTAATAGTTAAAGAGCGGATATCCGTAGCCGTAGCCTAAGTCTTTTGACCATCTGCAAGGTATTTGTTTGTCTGCAAAGCACTTGTCCATAACTACTTGCCTCCCAAATTGTAGATCGTCATGCATGGGAAAGTAGCCACCTTTGGCTGTCTGTATCCAAGCCGGAACAGACAAAAGTAGCAACAAAACTACTGGTATCACATGGCGGTTAAGATATGCTAAGCGTAGGTGAATTATATCCAGCAACATTTTGATTGGCTCGAGCGGGGAGAGAATCCCGGACTTAACGTAACTCCAAACGACTGGAAGCTGCACAATCTTATATCCTCTTCGTTTTGCCAAGTAAAGAAGTTCTACGTCGAAAGCCCCTTTATAACCGTCTTTGGCCGTATGTTTTGTGATACTAAGCTTTTTAAAAAGTTCCTTCGCAACAGAATTTTTAAAAGCCTTAAATCCACATTGTGTATCATTAATTCCTGGTAGAATTATTAACTGAACTAAAAAGTTAAAGGTTTTACTTCTTAATTTCTGAAAAAGAGACCAGCCAGATTTCTCAACTCTTCTTCCAATCACCAATTCTGCCCCCTTATTGAATTCTAGTAAGAAATTTTCTACTTCGCTCAAGGGCGTAGACTGATCAAAATCCGAGAATACTACAATTTCACCTCTGGCCTCTAACACCCCACTAGTCACCGCAGCAACTTTGCCCCCATGAACCATATCTACAAGCCTGAAACCGTAATGACAACTTACGAATTCCTTAAGCAACTTGAGAGTTTCATCGGTTGATCCATCATTAACCAAAATAACCTCCCAAGTGTATTTTCGCAATTTTAAAAATTCAACTACTCCGTTTAAAACACCACAGCGAAAATTTTTTGACTCGTTATACGCTGGAATAACAACCGACAGTCTAATCTTTTCCATAAACAATTAGGATAAGGGGCTGACCATTTGGAGTTTTGACAACATTTACAAGCTTAGCATCTGGAGGAAACTCACGAACACTTCCTACCAACAGCGACGGCCCAAGGTTTACACCATCCTCGTATTGAATAGTCCTAAATACAAACTTTCCTAGGTTATATTGTCCCAATTGATCAACAAAGGAGCGCCCCTCTGCCTTGTATCTCAACCAGTCCTGTGCTTGCTTTTGATAATCAGTTGGATCCCATTTTTTGTAAAAGGCAACATAGATTTGCGGCTCTGATAACGAACGACTAAAAATAATTTGCGGGTATCTATTTTCAATTTGTGAAGCAAGTTCTACCGCCTGTTTTCTACCATAAAGCATTGCCTGGGCTTGATCCCGCGGCGCGTGATAATAATAGTCTTCCAGGAAAAACCCAAGGCTTGCTAGCAAGATAGCAAGATAACAAGATAACAATGAACTACCCCAAGCACAGGATACTTTATGTCTCGACCATCTCTTTTGGACAACGTCCCACAGTGCTAATGCACCGTAAGCAGATAAAACTTGAATCGCCGGCATCATCACAGCCACTCGATTACCCGCATACCCGGGTCCTTTGGTTAAAGCAGCCGGTAGTGGCGCAAGCAAAAGCCAAAGCAAAACTAACCCTAAAAACTTATTTGGCCGCCTAACAAAAGAGACAAGGGCAGCTAGCACAAAAGGCAATTCAACTAAATAAAGTACACCTCTGCCGGCAATCATACCATAAGTCCACTCGCCTGCTCCTTGAGTAAACAAAAATTGGGAGGAAAGGTAGGAGAGATATCTTTGAGAAAACTCTTTGAAGACATAAACTGCCTTGTTTGAAAAGATTCTTTCGATAAAATCGGGCACTCCGGCCAAAACTGCCTCATACCGCCTGTCGGCCAGACCTGTCCAATTATCTGTAGGATTGAAAATCGCAATGTCGGAACCGCGACTTCCCGCCCCAGAAAAAAGCATCGCATAAGCGGCAGCGGCAATAAAGATAGCCAACACAGCAATAGCTATTCCATACTTCCTTCCCGCCTTAAAGTGCAATAACAAAGTGCGGCGATCCCACAATAACAAAAGGATAATAAGTGGAGTAAATAATCTTGCAGAGTGGTAAGTAAAGAGATTCAGGCCAAAAGCCAAAGCCGCCAAGGCCATCCAACGAGGTTTTTCCAATCCTTTGTAAAATGCCCACACTCCAAAAGGCATGAAAAAAGTCGTTAAGTTTGCCTCGAAAGCACCCCGGGAAAGTGAGATGTGCCACGGCGATATGGCCAGGAGAAATGCGCTTAACACCGCAACACGCCTGTCTTTAATAAGCACTGACACCATAAGATATGTGGCCAACACAGCCAGTGTGCCTACCACAGCGTTAGGCAACCGAACCGTAAATTCATTCAAACCCCATGTTGCTATTGAGGGGATTGTTAGATATGTATAAAGCGGAAGTTTGTAATCCCCAAAAGACTGCAAAGTTAAAGGCAGGAATTGCCCCCATTGATCTTTTCCAGTTTTCAAAATGGAGTATGCATCATAACCAAAAGAAGCCTCATCTGGAGTAAAACCAACGGGATGGTTTTGCAAATCAAATAATCTTAGAGTAAGGGCCAGAAGAAAGGTTCCCAAAAATACCAAGCGCCGCATATATACATTGTATCAAGTTTTAATTTGCAAAGAGATAAAACTTTGAAACTCCGTCGGGTTCTATAATCTCTTTAACCTTTTTAAAAGGTCCAAGGGTTTTCTTTTGGCCGTCTATGTGGTTGAAATTATAAACGATTAGACTTTTTTCCGGCATTGTCTCCAATACCAGCGAGTATGGATCCTGATAAACTGCTTTACTTAAAAGTTCAGGTGTATTTGCTCTTAGTGTATAAAACTTCCAGTATCGGTCAATAAAATTTACCCTACGATCGAGGTAAATTTGTTCAACTTGGTTTTCCTTAACGTAAGATATTGTGGATTCCAAAACGCCCGGGATATTATCGTTAAACCAGGAGTATGACCGAACCCGATATTTAGTCATGTAGTCATAGTAAAAGACCGCAAATTGCAGAGGTATCAAAAGCACAAGGAAAATACATGTCAACTTCCATCTTATATCACGAACACTTAAAAGCGCTTTAAGACCTGCCACTGCAATCAGTGTGGCAAATGGCAGAATAAACAGAGCTCTTGAAATTCTATAGTGGTCTCCGGCAATTGTTGCCGCAATGGGGGAAGTGAAGAAACCCGCTAACAGTAGCCTATTAAAAGTGTCTTTCTTCTTCCACAGAAAATAGATCCCCACTGGAATAAAAATTAAAAGAGGGATAAGAAAAACTCCTGACCTGTGGGTTGAATGAATCAAACTCTGATCCCCTGTAAAAAATAAAAACTTAGGGTTGAAGTAGTTGAGATAAACATCCAACCGATGGAAAAGGTTTAACTTATAAATACCAGTATATTTGACCTGGTCGGCAAATAGAGTATCAGGATATTTACTAAACCACCAAATTAAAGGAGCCAACGGCGCGGCAAACGCCAAACTTAACTTTAAATAATTGCGACGTACAACCAAAAGAGTCAGTAAGAAATAAAAAGGCATCATGATCCTTGCAGCATGATATGTATACATACCTGCCCCCAGAAGAAATAAGCCTGCCAGTAACACCCAAATCTTTTTGCCTTCAAAATATTTCAGCAAACACAATAGCCAAGCTATAACAAACGGCACAGGATACAAATTATCCAAAAGCAGACGGCTGTGTATAAAGTTAACCGGAGTCGTTGCCAACAGAATAACCACAGCAAGAGCCCACTTCTCACACTTAAAATAAGCTTTTGCCAAACACCAGATTAAGACAAGATTGGCAAGACCGACAAAGACGCTAGGCAAACGGATAAACTCTTCCGATAAGGGAAAAAACTTTAAAACCCCCGCAGTTAGATATACAATTGCCGGAGTTGCCCACATCACTCCCAAATGCCAAAAATAAATCGGCATAACCCTTCCGTTTTCATCCATTCCTGTTTTTGCTATCGAATAAGCGTTTATCGAAAAACCTAGTTCGTCTTGGTTGAGATGAACAGGCACACGATTTAAAAAAAGACCGTAAACGAAAGACGTGGTTATGAATGCTAGCAGAAAACCTACTTTGTACATAATGACAGGTTAACCCTTCCTGAAGTTTCTCGTGTAGAATTGTTTATAGAAGTATAAGAAAAAGCCGAAATTAATAAGTCCCAAAATTCTTGGGGCAATGCGGTCTTTTACTGACATAATCTGCACAATAAAATCTATTTTTGGGAACCACCAAAAGTTGTATAAGTTAACTAAGGAAACCAGGGATACTATTATGTATAGAGGCAAGAGAAAGCTATACAGGCAAACAAGAATGGTTAAGGGCGCAAATAGGGGATACAAATATCGCTCGTGCATATTTGTCGCCAGCATAAAAGATGAAAAGGCAATTATGCTCAGCGACCACATAACAGACTTGATCTCCTGTTTGCGCCACACTAAATAAATTGCCGGCAAATACGCAATCCCCAAAAGAAGTTCTCCCCATTGGGCATATTGCAAGGGGCCCAAAAGAAGAGTTTGGGGCTTTTCGTGAATTCCCGCGACAGCAGCCCACAAATTGAAAGCGTTTGCTGTAATTACCTGAAGTTGTTGCGTAAACACTTTATCCTTATAAAGTGTAATAAGCCATCCAAACGGTTCTGCCTTTTGTGAAAAAGGAATTGTCAATACGCTTATTATTAATATTGGTGCCAGCAGGGCAA
The DNA here is from genome assembly GCA_001816385.1 of Candidatus Blackburnbacteria bacterium RIFCSPHIGHO2_01_FULL_43_15b. Classification (GTDB taxonomy): domain Bacteria; phylum Patescibacteriota; class Microgenomatia; order UBA8517; family UBA10165; genus 01-FULL-43-15b. The sequence goes on along the minus strand of MHBW01000005.1, from coordinate 39,946 downwards.
TAACCCATTGTTTTAGCGCATACTTTTGCTTTAGAGCAACTACAAAAAATACAGGCAAGAAAATAATCAAAGACAATTTTATATAAAGAGAAAGCATTATGGCAAAGAAGGCAAAAAAGAATTTTCTTTCAATAAGCAGTACAAAAGCTAAGAGGGCAAAAAAGCTGATAATACTATCCGTTTGCCCCCAAATTGTTGAGTTATACCAAACAATTGGATTTGCCAAAAACAAAGTTGCACCACAAAGACCCAAAGTTTTTTTACCTTGTTTGGCAAAGACTCTAAAAATAAGATAGGCAATGCCGCAATCAGATAAAATTGCTGGCAGTTTGAGGAGTGCCTGATACAAGTTTTTCTCAAAAAACAACATCAGATTTGACGGGAAAGCTGGAATGCTAACATTTAAATACCAGAAAAAGGAGAAGGTTAACTCAAACAATTTCCTGATTCCGGCAAAGATATAAATAGTACCTGGGGGCTGGTTTGGCCAGGTAAAGCTCCAAACATTCGCTTTGTAAAATTTTGCCGGGCCATACTCCCAAAACCTTATTCCCCAATCAACATGGTTATTTAAGTCCGGATGCCAAGTGACAAAAGAAAAAGCAAGACGAAGTACAAAAGCTATAAAAATAATTTTCCAAATGGATTTCATTTAGTATTTTTAGTCAACAAGAAAAAGGCTGGTTCTCCGGATGGATAAGCAACCGCTTTAACCATTATCAGATCTTTAGGCAAACGCTCCGGTTCTTGTATTAAGTTTACATTTACTTCCTTTGCCGTGGCAACATAAAGGGCTTTATCCGGTAAAACCTGTCCTAATGTATAAAGATCGACATTGGGGGAACCAAAATAGTATTTATCCAGCTTGGAAATTGCACCAAAATTAGGTAAGGTCTCCCGAGGCAAATCCAAGCCCCCTGTGCCTCTCGGTTGGTAAAGCTCGTGGAATCTTTGGGGAGAAAATTGAGACCAGCCTAAAAAGAAAATCATTGCCGGCTCTCCGGCGTTACTGACTATTACCTTATCATAATTAGGACTTTCAAAAACTGCCGTTTTGACTGCGGTTTCAAACGCTGCATGCCACCAGCGTTCCGAATCCCATGGATAGTGGATCCAATATAGATGTTGGAAGAATACAACACTTAGAATTAATACGAATGAATACGAATACACAAACAGACTACACTTGCGAATTAAGAACGAATTATATGTGCTCCACACGCCATACCCCACTAGAAAGATTAAAGGCGGAAGAAGTAAAAAGAGGCGCGTAGCATGGTTACCTCCGTCACGTGTCAAAGCCGCGGGGATTGGCGCTGCAAGAATCCAGAAGAACACAAAAATTTTTATCTTTTTGTCTACTTTTGAAAAAAGAAAGTAGGCAAGTCCCAAAACTAAAAATACAGCTTCAAACTTATACAGTTCGCCTATTCCATTTGGCGAATGACGAGGATTAGGATCACCTTGGGTAAAAAGAAATTCTGTTGAAAACGCACGCAAATAATTCTGACCCACAAAGGTAGTAAGCCATGTTGCCTTATTGTGGAACAACCGATCAACAAAAGTAGGAGTAATACCCACTTGAGCTACAGGGTTGCGCATTTTGGCATCTCTTAATCTTGCAAATCCAATTTCAGGAGACATGGTGGGATCTGAAAAGATAGAAATATAATTAAAACGCTGTGCACCTCCACCAAAAACCGTACTGAAGGCAATTGGTGCGGCAACTATTGCAAAGCACAAAGCAGCAATTATAAGCTGTTTCCGCGGCAGTTTAAGAAGGTCGCGCCGCCAAATCAAAACCAGTGCGGCAAAGGTTAAGGGTAAAAAAAGTTTGGCAGTGCTATATGCCCAAGGGGTAAGTGCCAAGAACACCGCAGATGGGAATAGCCATTTCCCATTCTTTAAACCCCTAAGAAAAAAGTAAATGCCAGCTATATATAGCGTTAAAAGTTGCGTCACTTCAAAACCGGCTCTTGAATACTGGACGTGCCAGGGGGACAGAGCAAGAACTAGGGCACAAAGCAAAGCAATACCTTGCTTACCAGTAATTTGGCGAATAAACAGATAAAATACCCATACCCCAAGGATGCCGAAAATAGCCGCAGGAAGTTTAACTCCCCATGGCGAGACGCCAAACAAAGCTACTGTGGGTACTACTGAGTAGAGATAAAGAGGTGTGCGCCATTCGGCCAAGGATTGGAAGTGAATTGGCAAAAAGTTGCCAGAATAGTCGCGTCCAGTTTTCAAAATAGAGTAAGCATGGTAACCCACATCCAGCTCATCCCCGAACAAAGACACTGACACGCGGTCAAGCTGCCACAGGCGCAATAAGCTAGCTATTACTAGAATACCTATTAATAAGAGATTTGAATACTTACGCATATCTATTCAATCGCCACAATCTTCGCTTGAACATCTCCTCTACTATTTTTAACTATTTTAAGAACTTTTGCACCTGGCTGGTTTTCTACATCCTTTTGGGGAAGGTTTTCTTCACTGCCTATGAATAGTGTGTTTTTTAGGCTACGGTCCACAGGCCAATAAATTTTTTTAAATGTAAACTTGCCAAAATCAAATGACTTGCGCGGTTTCCCTATTTTTTGCAAATCTAACTCTTTTAAATAACGCCCAGGCGGGTACTGCCCATAAAAAAGATAAAAAATGTACGGCTGCCCGTGTCCGGTTTCTATAATCACTTGTGAGTATTTACTTTCATACTTCATCACAACAGGGACAGTCTCGCGAAACCCAGGCTGCCAGTTGCCAGAATCACGGAAAGGCAGGTAGACGTGTAACGAATCGAACAGATAAAAAGCTGCCAATAGTCCGTAAAAACCAAAAATGAAAAAACCGAGCTTCTTTGCAATTTTTGAATAGATGTCCCTCTTTATTGCGTGGCTTAGATGATCAATTAGAAATACCACACCTACCCCAACAAGCATAGAGAAAACCGCAAAAAGCGCCATTGTTCTGCCTGGCTGGAACCAATTCCAAGTCAGCATCGCCGGAACAGGAGCTACAATAATAATAAAGATTAGTTCTTTGTACTTTTTAATACTTTTAAATAAATAAGCTAGTCCTACAACCCAAGGAATAAACTCGAAGGGGTGAAAAATAGAATTGCCGGCCAAAATTGTCGCCGGCTCCTGCGGTTCTCTCAAAAAAAGATTTGGGGGAGAAAAGTAAGCAAGATACCTCCCGCCAGCCTCCCCAAGGAAGTAAAAGAGTTTATTGTGTAAAAAAATACCCCAGATGCCATTTGCCGAATGTTGCTCAATTAAAGAATTCAAAAAAGGAGTTACAGGCCAAAATATAAAGATATTAGTAGAGCCCACCCGAGCTAAAGCCTCACCTTTTAGGGCAAGAAAAAGAAACGCGCTGGTAAATATAGCCAAAATGCATGCGGATAAGGATAGTGGTACCTTGGGATATTTGGTCAGGTCTTTCTTATGCTTAAAAAATAAACCAACCAGAATTAATGGCACTAAAACTTTATTAGCGTTATATGTGTACATGGAAATCATAAAAGATAAAACGGCTACTATTAGTAAATATGGCTTACTTTTGGAATACAAAAAGAGCAACAAACCAAGAAGCAAAAAGAAGAGGGCTTCGTTGGCGTCGTGGTAAACGCGCGACAGGTGAACAGACCAGGGCTCGATAGCGAAAACAAAGGCTGAAACTAGAGCTATTGAATTCTTTTTAAAAATCTGCAAAGACAGGAAAAATATCAAAAAAATGGAAAGTGTTCCCAATAAAGCAGAAGGCAACCTGACACCCACCTCATTAAGACCAAAGACCTTGATGCTGGGGATCATTAAGTAAAGAGGCAACGTTGATTTGTACTCATCAAAAGAACGCGTAAAAATAGGCAAAAATTTACCATACTCATCTCTGCCCAATTGAGAAATGGAATAAGCATTATATCCCCAAGCTGCCTCATCCCAATTTAAAGAGGCGGGAGACCTAGAAAGACCATATAACCTTAAAAATCCTCCTAGTAAAATGACCAGTGCCAAAAAGCTGTATTGAATTTTTCTCATTGTAGAGTCGTTTTTACAAACCAGAGTTGGTCGCCTAAAAATTTATTTGCTTGATTAACTCCCAAAATCTTTTGAAATACCACCCCATCTGTAACATTTGAAACATCTTTAAACTTTTGATTCTCGCCCAAAAACTCGCCTCCCATACCTACCCAAACTTCGTCTTTACCCCTAGGGGATTCAAAATATTTGAAAGATTTAAATTCTACACCCCCTACCCGATTGACACGTTGAATTCCTGAGGAAGAATTTGTGCTTAGCGCCTTTCCCTCCCGAAACACATTTGGATCTACCTTTTTATAATACAGATAATAATAAGCGGGCTCTCCCAACCTGTCTGTAACTATAACTTTTTTTTCATTTATATCCTGGTTTGTAATCGTGTTCCATATTTGATATTGTCGAAAATCATTCTCTGGAAGCCATTTTTCTTGATGGTAATTTAGCAAATCATAAAAAGATGCGTAAGTAATAACAAGAAATAGTAATCCCAGACTTATCAAAGCGGGACGCAAAAAAAATCTTATTTGCCATAGGTAAGTAAGCAGTATTGTATAACCCAAAGCAAGAAAAGGAAGGAGGTAGACTAAGGTTTCTTTAGAAAAAATTACGACTGTGGCGAGAGCGCTTACCACAAGCAATTTATGCTGCTTGGGCAGTCGTTTGGCAAGAACAATCACTGCCAACAAAATAAATGGTATTTCCCAGAAAAAGAATCGTGGAAGACTTTTGGAATCTACTGTTTCTTTGGATAGAATTGTGCCGGCCTGGGAAGAGGAGGTCAATTTCTCGTAGTTGAAATTTCCTATCAACGATTGGGAAAGGGCGTTGGCTCTATAGAATATCTTATTGTGAGCAATGCGGTTAAAATTGAATTTTTCAGTTATTAAAGGTGAACTGTAAAGCTGACCAAAAGATAACCTTTGATCAACTAAATAAGTAAAGTTTTGTGGCTGAACTTCCCTGTATGTCGTGGTTCTCTTAAAAAAACCGATTAGTCGTGGATCAATCAACAGGAACACAACTATCGCCGTTAAAGAGGCCACCAAAACGGAAAGGCTAACCTTTTTCCCCTTTCGGACATAGGACTCTCCCACAAACAAACATGTCAGAAAGGGTATGGAAGAAAAGTCTGAAAGTACACCCAAAAAAGACAGGAAAACTGCAGAATACCACCTTTGCGTGAATAACATGTAACTTGCAAGTAGGCTAAATGCTACAGCTCCAATTAACCCCAAGTTAAATAGGCTTAATTGAATAAAGAAAGGGGATAAAGAGAAAACTAAAGAGACAATTGTTGCTTGTAACCTACTTTTAAGAATTAGCAGTGACGATAAAAAAACAGCATAAACGGCTAGACCCCCCAAGACAACGGTCGGAATTCTAACAGCTGTCGTATTTAATCCCAATAACCAAATTGTTGGTATCCGTAAATAAACCCCTAAAGTAGACAAATAGTTATTATCGCCCCGAAACAGCAATCCAGGTAAGTTATCGTTTGTGTCTCTCCCCGTGTGAATTATTGAATATGCTGTATAACTTTCTTCTGCTTCCTGGAAAGTTACGGGAAAATTAGGATTGGACCTAAATACAAAAAATAACCCTATTAAAAAAGCCCATGCTAGATATGTAAAATCTATCTTCCATCCAGTACTCTTTGCCATTTTTGTCCTGACCAAATAACGAAATTGATAAGATTGTGCGTTAGTGTCCCATGGTAAATCTTACTTGATGGGATAAGCCGTCGCCATTGGTTTTCTTGGGAGGCTACGTTCTTACCACTTACTCCATGATAATGAATTACTTCTGCTTCCGACAGATAGTAAACTTTTAAACCGGCACTCTTTAAATTTCTGCAATAGTCTAAGTCCTCAAAATACATAAAATACTTCTCATTTAAAAAACCCACTTTCTTCAAAGCCCGTGGTGTTAGCAAAAATGCGGCCATAACGAGCGCTTCCACCGCAACCAAAGATTCCACCGGCCTTTTTTTGGGAATGTACTTAGAGTAGATGCCCTTTTGACCCAACCAAAATTCTTTTATTGCTCCCCAAAGAGTGGGCAGGTAAAAAGCGGAAGGTTGGGTTGTGCCATCTGGATTTAGCAACTTTGGCCCCACAGCCCCGGCATCTGGACAAGCTTTGGCAAAATCCAACAACTTTTGGATGGCATCTTTTATAACTACCGTATCGGGGTTAAGAAGAAGCACATACTTACCTTTAGCTTCCCTGATTCCACGATTACAACCTCTTGCGAATCCTAAATTGCTTCCGTTTTGAATCCCAATAACCCTTTCTTTTTTGGGAACCTTAAAAGAATTATCAGTCGATGCATTATCTAAAAGAATAAGCTCTGAATGGGGGCTCTGAAGGTTTTCGGTCGCCCGCAATACCGAGTCAACACATTTGGAGAAAATATCCCCCGTGTTGTAATTAAGAATAATTATGGATAATTCAACTTTTCTTTTTTGCATATGCAGGCAAATTTTTGTAAACAATTAACACAAAAAGGAAAGAGGTCAAAAGCAACAAAGATAGTATTCTTGCTACAAGATCAGTTGATAAAAAGGTTGCCACTAAGCTATACGGAACCTGCCACGCTGCATATAAATTAGCCAACGACACAACAGAAACAAGATAGTAAACGGGACGAATTTTTGGTTGATAAAATGAGAAAACTAATAGGAATGGGAAGATTGGCAACAAATATCTTTCGTGAATCCGAGGTAAGAATAAAAAGGATGCAAAAATAAAAAGACAGGAAGCTCCCCACACTTCTTTTTTGCGGCACAAGAGAATAAAAAGACCTAAAAATATTAAAAGCGAAAGCGACCTTGCCCAAAACGCCAAACTAATACCCCCAAAAAGATCAGCGTCAGGAACAAAATTAAAACCTGTTAAAAGTGTCCAGAAATTATAAGCCCTCAACTGAATGAAAGGCAACTGAGCAGCTACAGTTAAAAATTTATTCAAGTAATTCTTTAATAGCCAACTTAAGGGGTTTTCTCTAGTGAAAGGATATGCCACAACCAGAGCAAAAAGTACCGATATTACCAGGTCTCGCAAAAGCAAGAAATATCTTTTTTCAATTAAAACCTTAAATACCAAGATTGGGAATAGAACTAGCATGGTAGCTTTTGTCATAATGGACGCAATAAAAAACAGAGCTCCAAAAGTGCTTTTCCCCTGCAGAATAAAAACTATGGCAAGAAAACTTAGTAAAATTATTATCCCATCTATCTGACCCCACAAAGAAGAAACATAAACAGCAGCCGGGTTTAACCAATACAACAACGCACCGCCTAAGGCTTTTCTAGAATTAAAGTTCAACTTTAAAAATCTATAAATAACCAGTCCTACCCCAAAGTTTGCTAATATTCCAGGAATTTTCAAGATAAAAATATATCCATCTCCTTCTAGCCAGGGTATAAGCTTAGACGGGAAAAGAGGAATTGCTGTATTTATTTGCCAGAAGATGGAAAAAATCATCTGCCAGATAATCCTCATAAACCAGAAAAGAATAGTTGCCAATGGGGGATACTCAGGCCTGGCATAATTACCAAAGTTTAAAAAGTCATAATAACCGGAGAAGCCAAACTCTTTAGCGTAAATCCCCCAAATCTTTGCTAATTCCAAGTCATTACTATGAACTGGAATGGCCAAAAGTATATGCAGTATCACTATTGTTATTGCAACTTTAACTACACCGATTTTTTGCAATCTATTATTGGAATCTTTGAAAAACTTCTTCATCTGTAACTTTGACCTCCTTTGCTTCTTGTATCCGTCGCACAATAACTTGCGGCAATTTCATTAGTGTCCAAAGAACTGGCACAATATAACCCGGATGGCGCAATCTCCACAATAATCCAGGGATGTGTTTGCTCACTATCCACCCTAAGTTTAAGTTCTTCCAACAAAGCAAAAGTTGGTTTCTCTCTTTTACGTAGTTTAAATATCGGGCCGAGAAATACTTCAGGTTTATTGTGGATTCATGTCTGTGTTCTACAATTGCTTTAGGTTCCCAAAGCAATTTCCATCCTCTTTTAAGCGCACGATAAGATAAATCTACATCCTCCCAATAAAAAGGGTTAAACATCGTATCTAGCCCTCCCAACTTTTCCCAATAACTCTTGCGGAAAGCGCCTGAGCCTCCACTAATCCAAAAAGTATTGTGAGGTTTATCAGTCTCTGATCCCATCTGGTGCCCAATGAATCCATTCTCAATTTTAGGAACTGCATATGAATAACCTTTCTCTCGCAAAGAGACACCGAAGACTTCCTTATCTTCAAAGTGCGTTAATACATAACGCAAAATATTTTTTTCCGGAACCACATCAGAATTCAGGAGAAACACTATATCAGCAGAAGTTGCGGCAACGCCGTCATTAACGGTAGACGAAAACCCTTGATTCTTTTTGTGTCGCACAATCTTTACAGTAGGGAAGTGTTCTGTTAAAAAAGCGACACCGTCATCCGTTGATGCGTCATCAACAACAATAATTTCATCAAACCCAATCTTTAAAACAGAGGGTAAGTTTTTTTCAAGTAACTTTCTTCCTTGCCAGTTGGGAATAATTGCTGCCGTTTTCATATAACTATTCTTTGGCTACTTTCACTGCTTGCAGCATGCCACACAAGAACTTTCTCGTTTCTTTTATTGTAAACCCACTCCTCTTAAGAATCTCCGTTATCTCCTCTGCAGACAAATCTTGAATGTGAGTCCCTCGCCATATTTTTCCAGGACCCATTAGCCAAATCGGCCAAAGGGTCTTAAACAAAAAATTTTCGTTTGGCACTAGGACTACTGCATATCCGTCCTCTTTCAAAACCCTAAACATCTCGCAAGCTGCTTTTAACGGGTCTTCAACGTGTTCTAGAGTTTCTAAACAAAATATCGCATCAAAACTCTTGTCTAAAAAAGGAAGTTCGTGAGCATCAGCTACTCTAAAAGAGACTACTTTACTGCGCGCAAACCTTCGTTTTGCGTAAGACACAGAGCCGGGCAACACATCAATGCCAATTACTCCATCAGCTTTCGATTTCTCCACAATAACTTTAGTGAAAGTTCCATCTGCCGAGCCAATATCCAATACCTTGCCGCCACTAGGTTCTATCATCTTCCCTATTTGAGTAAATCTGCGTGTATGCCAAAATTTATGCAAGAAACTTTGCTTTATTGACCTGGCATAATGATCAGGCGGAACAAGTTTGTGACGCTGGGCAGCGCGAGCAAGCAAATGAGAGTTCATTTTGCACTAACTACCTCTCTTGCCCTCTTTTGTACAACAATTTGCCCAAAGTGCTTTTCTTCAACAACCCTAGACCTTCCATTCTCCTGACCAAGAGTGTCTTCTACAAAAAGCCCTGGTATCCCTTGCAAGGGTTCCTGGATTAAGAAAAACGTGTCAGAAGGTTCGTCAATATGAACAAGTGTATCAAGCTGACCCACCTGGTCTTGTCCGTGCCAGGCAGGCACAAAACCATAACTTCTCTCCCCATGCCATTTATAAAGATAAGTCCAAACGATATTTATCCAAAGAGGACTAGTGATTGTGTTGATGCTAAAGTTTTTAGTGCCTGCTGCTTGATAAGTGTAATCAATAGCCGCAAGTTGGTTTTTAAGTGTCATGTCTTTTTGGATTGAGAAAATTGTCTGTCCGTGAGGGTTTTCTTTTACAATTCGGGACGAATTGCCAATAAAAATTAACAGCATTAAAGCAAGAACCAATACCCGCTTCCCTTGTTTCCACCACAAAGTAAATGAAATGCCAATCACAAGGGCAATGGCCGGGGCAAATCCGACATTCAAAAATGGCGTGCTTGTTCCGCCAACTGAAACAACCAAGATATGACTAAAAAGCCAAGTGGCCAAAAAAGGCTGCCAGGAAATTGTTTGTTTTTTGTTCCAATTAAGAAGCGCAATGATAATAATTAATAAAACCAACACACCACCGTATCCAACATTGCCTGGATAAGACGAATACGCAAAAACCTTACCTATCTGATTTAAATAGAGAACGATGTAATCTCCTAAGCCCCTTGATAAAACAACACTATCCTGTACATTCAACAAAGCCGAGATTCCTTTCAAAGCTTGAAATCCGAATTTCACTTCCGACAAAAGCATCGTCGAAATGGCCAGCAAAAATGCTCCTGAGAATTTGAAGAGATCAGAACGTTTAACATTTTTTCGACCCACAAATAGCCAAAGTAAAATAGGGGGTAAGTGGTAGACCAAAAAAATCTCAGCTTGCACAGAAAAACCCAAAGCCAAACCACATAGAATTGGAGCCCACCATTTTTTTTCTTTGACCCAAGTCCATAACCCCAAGTATATTAGTGGAACGAGCCACACACCCATCATTGGATTTGACAGCCAAATTGCGTATTGAATTGCTTCGAAAGAAATACCAAAAAGAACTGCCGACAAAAGCGCTGAGAATCGACTTTTGGTCATTTTCCATCCCAAAATAAAAACTATAAAAACAGTCAGCGCGTTCCAAAGTGCTGTCCAATAAGCCGTCACGATTGGACTCCCCTTGCCTATCAAATATCCGGGGGCCAAAAAGTAATAATACAAAACACCATGATTTAAACCAGGGGTTGAAGCCGGTGGTCCTTGAATTTTTAAGTGACCATTGAGAATTTGTTGGGCAGAATAAGCATCACGCGCCTGGTCATAGCCAAACGTTAAAGCTTGTTGTGGAAGATATAAAACACGCAAAAAATAGGCGGCAGAAAAAATCACCAAAAGCAGAGCAAGCACAGGTTTTTTCATTAGCTACTCAAACCTAAGTATATCTACTCCTTGGGTCGGTTGCCAAGGCAATTGATACCCAGCCATAAGGCCAATATAAAAAAAGATACTCCAGCTGCCCATAACCCAAGAAAGAAAGATTCCGGCTTATAGCTAAACTTCACTTCATGTGTCCCCTTGGGAACTTCTACAGCGCGGAAGGCGTAATCTGCCTGCAGTATCTTTTTTTCTACGCCATCAACATATGCTTTCCATCCTGGGTAAAAGGTATCAGATATAAACAGTAGGCCATTTTGGTTTGTACTTACACCCAACTCACTTTCTGTTTCTTTATAAACTGTGTACAGAATTTGACTGCTCCCGCCTTTTTCTATTTTTAAGCTTGGGCTATCTTCCAAAAGAATCTTTTTGTCTTGTGGAAAGTCCGCACTCAGCATTTTATCTAAAGTTTTCGGCCCACTTGAGCTTTCATAGTCATAAACCATGAAAGCTCTTGGCAAAACGTTTTTATTTTCTAAAATCGCAACTGACCTATCTTCAAATACAATTGGGAATTGTTTTTGATCAAAATAAGCAGGGATAACGCCTTTAATATCGGGTTGATTTTCTTTGTTTCTTTTTACAACCACATCGTACTTTACGCTCACCAGATCTAAAACTCTTTCCGTTTCGTCTCCGATCGTGCCATATCTGCCAACGGGCGCTGTTCCACTCTTTTTGCTAGTTATTGCTGCAATAAATTGGGAGATTTCCAGAGGATAAACTGCATCATAACCTTCCATGGTTTCGATTTTATAAGGCATTCGCATGTTAATTGGAATAACCCTAGACCCAGTTGTGCGGAAAGGTTTCTCCTGATTCTGTAAATAATCTAAAACTGGAGTCGTGGGAAAAACTATATTGCGGGGGGAAAAGGGTGTAAATTTCCACCCGAATCTGAAAAGTTCAGCAAGTGCTACTAATAACACCAGCCCAAAAGCGACTTGGCGCCTCAAATTTGTTCTGCGATTACCCCACCACAGCAGCAAAAAGGAACTAACTAAAACTGCTCCAGGCCAAATCAAGTTACGTAAACCAACTTTGGAATGAGCATATGCAGGCGAGCTTACATCGGACAAACGCCACGCCGCCAGAGTAAAAATAAAAAATCCCACGATCGTTAATGAAGGAACAATATAAGCTTTCACCACAGCCGCCTTTTTTTCCCAAAAGGTGTCCGCACCAAAGCCTACAAGGAGCGCCACGCTCAAATTAAAAAGAACCAGCGACCTGTGAGCCGATGCGGCGTTTAAACCAAACCAGCCGCTTTTCCAGAAAAAAATAGAGACGGGAGTAGGAAAAGCAAGTATTAAAGATGCAAACAGCAGGACAAACAGAAACTTCACCTCACGTCTGGTTTTCCAAAGACAAACCGCTAAACTTGCAAAAACTGTAGGCACTATCCCCACAAAACCTGTATTGGAAGTGTAATCCTGGGGACCCCAATAATTTTGAGTTGAATGATTGCCATAATAATCGGGTGCAAAAAAAGTGATTGCCTTAGATAAAGGCAAGAAA
>MHBW01000005.1:0-27570 GCA_001816385.1 Candidatus Blackburnbacteria bacterium RIFCSPHIGHO2_01_FULL_43_15b | reverse complement strand
AAACCACCGAAGAAAACAGCCAGGAAACATCTCTCCTAAAATGGAAAAGCCACAATATTGCTAAAGCCAAAATAGTATAAAAAACTACCTGCGGGTAGCCGGATAGAATTTGGAGTGCAACCACAAGCGAGAAAAATACACCAACCAGCAAGCGCGGCTTCCCAAACCACAGATCCGTTAAAAGCAAAAGAAGTGGTATGAAAGCGGCAGAAAGGGCATGCCCATTCCATTGTGACCAAATTAGATTAAAACCAGCAAATGCATAAACGGCTCCTCCTAGAAGTGAAGGTAATTTTGTGACTTTCCAATGCCGCAAAAGAAGGTAGGTAAACAAGCCCGCAGTCAAGTGTTGTAACATAATTTGCACACTCCAAGCCGTTAAACGATCAAATATCCAGTACACAAAGTTAGTAGGTGAAAAAGGTGCCGATTGAAAGTTTGCAAGAAGAGGTGTCCCAGCCAAAATATAGGGATTCCATAACGGCCATTGTCCACTTTTGAGCATATCAACTGCCAGCATTTGCATCGGATAAATAAACGAAACAACATCAGTCGTCATCGGGTTTTTGACTGGAACACCCGTAGGATAACCCCACTTATAATCAAGCCAGGGAAAATAAACACCAACTACAAAGTCTCCAGGTAGCGGTACTTTACCCTGAAAAATTGGATAGAAGAATATGCAAACTAAAAGAACGAGGACACTAATAGGCCAACTAGCCTTCAAAAACTTTAAGAATACTTCTTTCAAACTCGGCAATTGAGAACTTTTTACTTGTTTTTTTTGCTTCTTTGGCAAGTTTGATCCTCCTCCTTTCGTCTTTAATCAATTGAAGTGTCTTGCCTGTTAGTTCATCAAATGAATTCCATAAAAAGCCATTGTCGTTGTCTTTGAGAATCTCTTTATGCCCGCCTTGATCTACCACAACCGGCACACATTCCGCGCTCATTGCTTCGACTACGCTCATCCCAAAATGTTCTACCTGTTGAGGATCACGTTGGCTATCCACTCCAAAGCCGGAAGCTGACCAAAAGATTTTGGCTTTACCATAAGCTTTCTGAACTTTATCCAAGGGTAAGTTTTCTAAAATATCAATAGGATGCCCCTGAGACATATTCTTTAAAGTTTTAACATATTCCCGACCCCCTATTTCGCTTCCGCCAATTAACATTAACCGCCAACCTTTCAAACCCTGTTCAAGCATTTTGCAAAAGGCTTCCACCAACACATCCTGCCTTTTAAGCTGTTGCAATTGGGAATACCGGCCTACATAGAGAATAATATTTTCCTTTTTGCAGGAAAGAAAAAAATCTGTGTTAACTGGCGGATAAACCACCCTTGAAGCAACATTAAATTCTTTATCAATCACACTTTTTGTAAAGTTAGAGTTACAGACAACTTCATCAATCTTTACTTTCTTCAGTCTGTTAAATAAAGTTCTGCCACCGATATTCTTAAAGGGAGTTTGGAAGTGAACCACATTTTTCCTACCCATAAGCAAGGGCAAACTGCCGTCTGACAGCCAAAACACCAGATCGTAACCTAAGCCATGATTTAAAGCATCGATAAATGTAATGCCCGAAAAATCTATACCCAAACGAGTCTGCAACCAGCTGGCAATTTTTTTATCTTTCCACCAAACATCTACTTTATAACCATGACGCGACAGAACTGCTGCCGCAGTAAGCATATACCGCTCTCCACCCCCAGCAGTATCTAAGTAAGGGTCATAAATTAATGCTCTCATTTATTATTTATTTGCATTTCCCACAATTTGACATATGTTACAAACCGGCTCCACATTTGATAAACGCCATACAAAATCCCTTCCGGCCCGTCTAAAATACCACCCTTAACAATCAAACGATACCACAACTCTTGCGACATGATTCTTGCAAATCTCCACCAAGCCATTGACGGATGATTGGCTTTAAAAAGAAGTTCTGCTTCAAAAACTGAATACCTGTTTGTTTTTTCTACCATATCCGAAAGAGAATCTTCTTTATGGTGAATTAGAGCGTTTTTCAGAGTGCCCACTTCCCCATTAATCACAGGTTGCTCATGAAGTTTGCCTTCCCAACGGGCAAGTGACTCTTTTTTCATCAGTCGCAAAACATAATCCGGCCAAAACCCGCCATGCCTTAGCCATTTTCCAAAAACATAGTTTTTGCGAGGAACTTTATACGCACATAAATTGAGTGGGTGGCGGGAGCGGAGGGAGTCCCGCAGAGCGCCGGCAGAAACGTCCTTCGAGGACGTCGGGCGGGACGAGCTCCCGACAGGACCCACGATACTCGAGATTTCTTTTGCTAGATCGGCTGTTACCTCCTCATCATAATCTATATAAAACAACCACTCGCCCTGAGCATGTTTTGCCGCTTCGTTGCGCCAAGCAGAGAAATTATTTCCCTTGCTTTTAGAAACTTTCGCCCCATATCTCACGGCAATATTAATAGTGTTATCCGCTGAACCAGTATCCAACACTAAAATTTCATCACCCAATTCTTTAACTGACTTCAAGCACTGATCAATTTTGCTGGCCGCATTTTTTGTGATAATAATCACAGACAGATTCACTGGTTGAAACTCCCCTTCCCAAATTTCCATATATAAAAATCCTGTACTCCTTTTTTCTGCCACTCTCTGCCTCTTACAAGAAGCCTTGCACTTTCGCGAAGCAGGGCAATTTTGGATCTTGTTGGCGCGTACCTTAACCCAAAAAGTAAACGGTTTCTTGTAATGTAATAATCGTTCAATGCACTTCCTATTCCAGAGCTTTGGGAAACTTTATGCCAAAGCGACGCGCTTGGAACAAAAACAACTTCCCACTCGACTTTCTTGGCCCTTATGGAAAAATCAGCGTCTTCTAAATAGAGAAAGTATTTTTCGTCAAAGTATCCAACTTCTTCAAAAACTTCGCGTCTGATAAACATACAAGCGCCCGTTGCAAAATCAATTTGGGCAACATTTTGGTACTGGCCAATATCCACATCATCAACTCCATAGTTTGAGCCTATCACATTTTCCCAATCCATAATTCCACCAACATACCAGATGACTTTCCCCAATTCGTTTTCTTTATACCAATCTTTGTGGAACTCAAAACCTTTGGCAAAATAAATTTTTGGAGATAAAATACCAGCCTTTTTATTACTTTCCGCCGCTTCAATTAAATGAACTAGTAAATCTTCGTTAACAATTGTGTCGTTGTTTAAAATTAAAACAAAATCTGCTCCACTTTGAACTGCATATTTTGCCCCAACATTATTTCCTCCGGCAAATCCCAAGTTTTCCTTGTTCGGCAAAAGTACTCCGTTTAATTTTTTGTGTTTCTCTAAATATTCGCCAATTATTTCCAACGACTTATCGGTCGAACCATTGTCCACCACTACAGCCTGCAACTCGTAACTTGCAACTCGTAACCTGTTGAGTGACTTTAAACAATCAATCGTGTCATTCGGGCGGTTCCAATTGAGGATTACAACAGAAACTTGGTACATTGTGTGTATGTCATCGCGAGCCGGAGACGCGGCGATCTCTCAAAGTAAGCTTTCTTAAAAATTTCTGCGGCAAACTATACCTTCGCACGCGTGATTGCTGCATCCAGTAATCCAGCTCATACTCCGCTTTTGCAAAAGTTTGATCAAGTTCAGTTTTTCCTAAACCCACGTTTTTAAAGCCTTGCGCCTCCCAAACCCTGACAACAACAATCATTTCCGAAAAAGCCTGTAAAAGCGCCAAGACCAACCCGTGTACTCCGTCTTTATATCCTTCGCCGGCGAAAAATCGGCTCAAAAATTCCCCCATGGGTTTTTGTATTAAATCAATCCAGGAAAATTTGTACCCTTTTTTTGCTAAATCTTTTGCCTGAACTTCTGTATAGCGAAGCATACGTGTTAAATAATCGGAAACACTATTGTAGTTGTAGTGGATTATTGCCAATTCCTCCTCGGGCGGGACATCTGCTCCCTCTCCTTCTGTGTGCGGGACTGAATGAATTGTGTCCAACCAGACGACTGCACCCTTTTTGAAAAACCTTACATTATAGTCCGGCCACCAGCGGGAATGCTGAAGCCATTTGTCAAAAACGATATTTTTCCGTGGCAACCTATAAAAGTCAGCAAGGTCTCGCCTTAGAGGTATCTCCCTAAGTTCTCGGGAAAGAGCTAAGGGAACCTCTTCGTCGGCGTCTAAAACTAGAATCCAATCACCGGTAGCCTTACTAATAGCAAAATTACGCGCAGGCTCAACATATCCTGTGGGTTTGTGAAGAAAAACTTTTGCCCCAAACTTTTTGGCAATCTCACATGTTTTATCGGTTGATTCCATGTCGACAACAATAATTTCATCGGCAAGTTTTTTAACAGAGTTTAGAGCTCGAGGTAAATTTTTTTCTTCGTTTAGGGTGTTAATAACAACCGATATCCTGGCCACGTTTAAATTGTACACGAACCATGACGGTTGTGTCATCCTGAGCGGGGCCAGAATGACTTTAGTCCACCTTGTACACATCTATAGCCTTATTTTCAAATAACCGGGAAATTCCAAGTTGTGCCTCGCCTAAGACGGCACGTTGACCTTTGACCCAATAAATATATTTGATATTGTTATCTCTCAAAAATTTATAGGCTTGTTTTTGATCTGAGGTATTAAGCCACTCTTCCACCGCTTTCCGGCGTGCTTTCCAGTTGTAATCAGTAATGTTTAAGTTCACTTCGTCTTCCAAAAATACAGGTTTGCCAGCATACGCGGAAACATAAGCCGTGGATTCGTAAAGATACAAGGGACGCGGCGGGTTGCGAACTGCCTGGTTCGCGGCGTATTGGTCAAAAGGATAAGTCAAAACTACTCCCTGCGGTTCCTTTGCTAAATATGACAACGCTTCAACTTCTTCATTTGAAAGTTTAGCCGGCGGCCGGCTGGGAAGGTAATTTCTTAAGGTCGCATAAACTGTTGGAAAAGTAAGGAGTAGTACTATTAACAAAACAGAAACTCTCACCCGGTTGTTTTTCGCACTCGTCCATTTTGCAAGGGGACCACCTGCAAAGATTGACATAATGAAAATTGAATAGTAAAAAAATTGAATAGTATTCCACGGCGTACCTTTTTGTAAAAACAACATAGGCAGTATGGTCCCAATAATTGCTATAACCCACAGGAATAAACCCATTGGTTCCTGCTTTTTCAAAATCTTCCACGTTTGAAAGTGCCCTATTGCCCGAATACCTAAGTTGCCAAACCAAAAAATCAAAAATGCAACTGTGTATGCGGGAATTAATTTCCACCAAACTCCGCCGGTTTTATAGTTCATAACCGCTTCAAAAAATCGGGGCCAGTTAACACGGTCGGAAACCGCCATCATTGTTTCCAAAAACCAAAAAGGCTGGAACACTATTAGCGATGTGGAACCTTGGTTAAGGGGAACAAATAGTATCAGCGAAAGAACAAAGGAACTAAAAAACAATTTTACAATGTCTGTTTTCTTTTCTTTAATTAGTTGAAGTGCACCTGCTGTAAATAGTGCCACCAACGACAATACTCCAGCATAAACTTTTACTTGAGTAAGCAGCCCAAAAAGTAAGGTGACAATTAACAAGTTGCCAAGTGTCGGTTTTTTAACATACCACTTTAGCAAACACACACTACAGAGTAAAACCACTAAGGATAATGCAAATGGAGGATTGATTAAAGTTGAAACTGCCTGTTGCGCCCAAAACATTGACTCATTACCAACCGTGTCATATCTGACTAAAGAAACGATCGGCCCCCAGCTTCCCCCAAAGTAAACTAAAAAAGTCGACCACCAGGCGGCTACTTTAGAGTTAGTCCACTCATTGACAAATTTATATGTTAGCCACCCGATAAAAAACGCCAAAATCGGCGGCAGGATTTGAAAGTAAAGGAGCGAGACCGGAATAAACGTAGCTTTATGTATTGCCGCCAATAAAAGATCAAAACCAATGTGATAATTTTTAAGCTGTTCGCCGGCAAAAATGGGCATTCCCAAAGATCCGCGGGCAAGAGAGTCAGCAATAGCAAGATGCCATATTCCGTCATGCCCGTTAGGCCCCCAAAAACCCAAACCGAAAGCATACTGCCACCCACTTTTGACCATAGTTATACTCCAAGTCAAAGTTCCGATTATTAATAGTAGAAGTAAGGGTTTGTTTTTCATTTCTTCACTCTCCAAATTTCGGCATTTGCATCGTCATAAATATTCTCAACATTTAGATCGCCCGGCGAAAAAGGCAATTGCTCTGAATAATAGGGGTACTTAACTAAATATACATATTTTACGTTTTGTTTTGAAAATTCCTGCTTTGCAACTTTTACATCTTTCGCCTCAAAAACAGAAGAGTTATAAACAACAGGATGCTTGCCCCACTTTTCCACATAAGATCGATTATTCGAAAAAACAACCGGCTTTAAGGAAGATAAATATACGCACTGCAAACATTCATGGTCATATACAAGCACTTTTCCAGGGGGCAGTAAGGCAAGCTTGTGCAATGCATAAATTTCGTTTTGACTTATCCAATAATCCTGAGAATGCTTTTTATACCAACGGTCCCCATATGCAAAGCTCCCGGCTATCACTGCAACAGCAACGATCAGCAAAATTGGCCGTATTCTCGGGAATCTGATACCTAAAAACACCAATACCATTAAAACTCCTCCCCAAAGCAGAAGAGCCAGCCCAACCTTTCGCTGTTTTAAAAAGTGCCAGGCTTCTGGGGTTAATGCCAGTACAACTTCACCTTTTGGGAACGTCATAGCACTTGTGTTCGGCTGAATAACTACATCATCGGATCTTTGAATTTTAACCAATGAATTTTTTGTCAGGTAAGTGGGAACGTCAATGTTTGGCGAAAAAGAAAACTTGTCCGGAAAAAATTCTACTTTCCTGTCGTTGGTAAAGGAAATTGCTAATCTCTCATTTTCCTGCTTAATTTCTTTAATATCTCCCCACTTTAAATCCCAAACGTTTTTTGGATCGGTGGATTGGTCGATTACTGAAGGGATATAAATCGTTAAGTCTTTGTCGGTGTTGGGCAGCAAAAAATACGGCTCCCGAAAGTCGGACTGGTATATTCTTAAGTCAACAATTTCTGTTTTTTGAGAAAATGCGGTGTAGCGTATTCCAACCCTATAATTTGGAGAGTTATACCAGATAAGTTTGCTGTTTGTTCCAATAAGATCGTTAGTTTCAATAACCTGGACAGGAGAAACGCCGGGGAATTGCTTTCTGTACCAGGAAGAAAAATCTTTCATATTGGTAACTGTATAATCTCCCTCATTTGCCAATTTACGAACCAACCCCATTTGCCTTGCAAACTCACTATTTTCTGTATACGAATTTGCTGGAAAGTCACCTTCCAGGCCTAAAGTAATCTGGCCAAATTGGTTGTTATGCTGACCGGCAAATAAACGCACCAACTTTTCAAAATAGTTAAAATCCTGGCTCATTAAAGTATAGTCCTGAGTACTATACTTGCTGTCTTTGTAGCCATTTAACGGATCTCTTGGCGCCCATTCCAACTCCACAATATCGAGTTTTGCATCAACTGTTCCAGCTGGAATTCCTGTGTGGTTTTTACTTGGGTAAAAGGGCGAAGACCAATATTCACCCCACACTTCATACCCGTCTGTGGATAACTGGTCAGCAAGTCCCAAATGTGCGGTTATTCCATATTTTTCTTTAATATATGAAAGGGAGTAAGCATCTACCCACCATCCACCGACTGAAGTCGGGTAATAACCAAAATCAGATTTAAATTTTTCAAAAACAGTATCGATTAATTTTATGCGATCGGCAGGAACGTATCCTGATAAAAATACAGAATTGGCAAAGTGCCAAAACCCTGAATTGTTATAAACAATCTCTGAGGCTTGAGCAAGTTGGGGTGTCACTTCCAGAAAAATGCCTTTTTCTTGTTGCTGATCCATTCTTTTTACCACCCCAATTGCTTTTGGATTATTTAAAACGTCGAATGTAAAAAGCCAAGAAGCGGGCAGTTTATTTTGTTTAACAATTTTATATTGAGCTTGGATACTTTCAGCAGAATCTACTGTGTAGCGAGAGACGCGCACAGGGTTAACTATAGTAATGAATTGGCTGTTTACGGCCTTTGCCCATCTAACACTGGACAAGAATAAAAAGCCAACGAGAAGTGCCAAAAAAAATTGTCTACTTTTTAAGTATCGCATTGAAAACTTTCCTTGTGTCTTGAGCAATAGAAGGACCCACTAATAAGAAAATCAAAAGTACATAGACGGCAAGCCCCGACAGCACCAGAATCAAAACTCCAAGCATATTATGAGGAACAATCAGAATTGACAACCGGACAAAAATACCCATCATCATAGCTGCCAGCATTGGCTTTACAACAGAATAAAAAAAGTTGAAGTGAACTGCACGATACCCAAACCATATAGCAACAACGGATACTGCTTCTACCAACAAATAACCCAAAGCTGCGCCATTAAAACCAAATTTAGCTCCAAAAAAAGGAACCAAAAGCCATGTTGAAACTACCCAGGCAATCATTAACTTAAAAGTAGTTTTTATTTTACCCGTTGCATTAAGCATATTGGTTAAAGGAGTGGAAACGGCAGCAAACCCCGCATGCGCGCCAAAGAGTGCCAGGGCCAAAATGGCCGGCTGCCATTGTTTGTATCTTTCAATAATTTGGAGCAAAATTGGAGCAACGAGCACCAACCCGACGATGGATGGAAAAACAAGAAGCGAGATAAAAAATATAGACCTCGAGAGGGCACTTTCCAACTCTTGCCTGTTATCCTGCAAACGAGCAAAAGCCGGGAAAGTAACTTTTATAACCATATCCATAAAGAACTTCAAAGGAGCCTCACCCCACTTTTTCGCCCAAAGGAGAAGGCCAATGCCCGAAGGTCCCAATAGTCCGCCCAAAAAAATTGTCAGCCCGTCGTCTTTAATAACTGCCAAAAAAGTATTGAGCTGGTACGGCACTCCAAATTTGAAAAGCCCTTTTAACGCCCGAGTTGAAAACATAAAACCGGGCTTCCAGGGCTGTAGTATATACGTCGAAACCAAACCAACAATGCTTTGCGCCAAAACCGCGTAAGCCAAGCTCAAAATGCCTAAACCGCGAAGTGCAAGGAAAATTGTCAGCCCGTTAAAAACAGCAGCCTCCAAGATTTGAGGAATAATAAGCCGCGTAAATTCAAGTTTGCGTTCCAACAAAACTGAAGGAATTGTTTTTAGCGAAGATAAAAAGAAAGCGGTATAAAAAGACCATAATAAATAAACTCCGGGGCCGGTTATTTTTTGCCAGGAAGACAAAAAGGGAGTGGCGGCAAATCCAATAATTACCAGAGAAATGACTAATAACTGCTGAACCAAGAAGGTAGTTTCCAACTCTTCGGAGGTTACGTTCTCTTTTTTTTGAATCAAGGCTGCAGCCAAACCGATGTCTGAAAAGTAACTCAAAAACCCGCGTATGGCGAGCACAATATAATAAACACCAAACACTTCTTTAACAAAGAGTGCGGAGAAAAAAGCTAGAGAAACTAAATTTATGCCCTGAAGAATAAAATTCCGGCTAGTCAAAGCCAAAATTCCCGAAACCGCCCGCTTTTTGACAACAGCCAAAGTTAAACCTTCATCCACCACATCAACCGTTTCTATTTGTGCCACAACTAAGATTGTAACATCAGCTCAAGTGTTGAGCCAGTCCGGCAATAAACAGATTATTTCTCCTAATCTCATTCCCCGCTGAAGTGTAATCAAACATATTGCACGCGTTTAGCGGCACTTTGACTTCTGATAATTTCTCAATAAATAATTTCAGCCTCTTCTCCACAAACCGAGTATAACACCCCCGGGTTTTGTTTAAGGAAGTAGTAGAATTACGTAATCCCATGACAAACAAAAAATCTTCGGAAAGAAACATCAGAAAACTTACCAAGCGGGCCGTACCTCCTTTGCCCTAACACTTCCAATAGAACTCGTCCGCAAACTTGGCTGGAAATGTCCACAGCTGACGATTCGCTAAAAGATATTAAGAAAATTACATTTGACGATACGACAAGCGCTGACTTTGCAGTAGCAACTTTCTATAACTACTTAAAAGTAAGAAAGCTAGAAAAAGCATTTGAGATACTTTGATAATTTTAAGGAGGGACACGGGTTTGACTACTGGAAGCAAGGGTATCAATCTTTACTTGATACAACAGTAATAAAAATTGAAGAAGACAAAGATAAAAAAGATCGGGTTAAAATTAAGCTCTCCACTAAAGATATGGTTGATGATGAAATAGTCTATAAATATTTTGAGGGTTACCGGGATGTTAAAAATATTGATGGGAAATGGAGGCTTTGGGACCCAGAAATCAAAGAGATAGAAAATCCAGATTTCCTTTGGTTTTACGAATAAACGCTATTTCCACTCCGCATCTCTTGCTTACGCTGCTCGATGTAAATTTATGAGGGTAACGAAAAAAGACACATTTAAGGGGGAGGAAATAAAGTCAAGTTATTTACGGAGACAAACCAATTGGCCTTTTCGCAGTTGTTGGACTAAAGTGGATATGTGGCAATTACAAAGTCTACGCAGACTGTTTGGGTATCGCATTCTTCGATATCTGATTTTTTGAAGTGTCCGCGGTCATACTATCTACGTAACGTTTTAAAAAGTAAAGCTACAAATCGCAAGATGACAATAATGACTCCGCCTCTTGCTTTGGGGCAGGCAGTTCATGAAGCTTTAGAAGCGTTGTCGCTTCTTCCCAAAGATGAAAGATTCAAAACGCCCCTGATGGATAAATTTGAGGATGTATGGGGAAAAGTTACCGGCAAAAAAGGCGGATTTAAAAATGCCGCCGAGGAAGAGGAATACAAAGAACGGGGCAGAAAGATGATTTTGAGAGTTTTGGAAAGCCCGGGAATTCTTCTTAATAAAGCCGTCCGCATTAAGCCCCGAAGCGAAAAAGACCGTCTTTCAAATTTCGATCTTCCTTATTACAAAATCTCCGAAGAAGACAACATCACACTTTGTGGCAAAATTGACTGGCTTGAATATCTGGAAGAGGAAAACACAGTTCACATTGTCGACTTCAAAACAGGTAAAAATGAAGAGGATCAGGCATCACTTCAGCTGCCTATTTATTATCTTCTGGCCAAAAACTGTCAAAGTTTTAACGTCTCCCGCGCAAGCTACTGGTACATTGATCGGGAAGATAAACCAAAGCAAGTTTCCCTCCCGGATGAAAAAGAGGCAAAAGAGAGCGTTCTAGAGATCGCCAAAAGAATTAAACTTACCCGTCAACTCCAGCTTTTCAAATGTCCCAGAGATGGCTGTTTTTCCTGTCTTCCCTATGAAGCAGTCTTGCGAGGCAGTGGAGAATGCGTGGGTGTCAGCCAAACAAATCAGGATATATACATTTTACTCTAGCAAGCCATAAAACAGGTTTTCCATGAACTTTGTATGAACTACCAGTCCTCGCGCCGTGGTATCCCTAACTAGCGGGGCTTCTTGGACATTCTTAAAGTTTTTTCTCTGTTATCACTCCGCCGTTTCTAAGTTTGGTCAATTTATCTATAGAAACTTTTATCAAAGAATTTTTTACAAATTCGTCGTTTATACTTTTGAATAACTTCTTGCATATCTTGTTTATGCTTGGCGAAGTAGCAGATCCGGAAGAGATTACAATTACACCAGGATGACCTTCCAAAGACACTTGGAAGTAAAGTCTTTTTCAACTTCGTCAATAGCTTTTCCCACGTCTTTTCTTTTCAGCCATGAGGGAAAATTATCCGCTCAAAAACCCTTCCGCCTTTGAGCCTTGTACCTTGGGACAAGTCGTTAACATTACCCTAATTGCCAAAACTTCGGCACCTATACCATGAGACCACGTAGGTTGGGAGAAGAAATATTACTGTTAGGCTGTCACGGGGATGCCTGAGCTTAATTAAACAGAAACGGCAGTATTTTTAGGTACCATGGAGATTCTTCTGAGATAGTATTTCCAGTGGAAGCATTTAAAGTGTACTTCACATTGGATTTAACAGGTAGCAGACCCAGGAATTTATTTTGCCTAATTGTATCAACCTTATATACACTAGAAACACCACTACAAAGTGATTCCTCATCTCCTTGTAAATCACAGCTATCTAAACTAGTTGAAGTGATGGTTAGAGTATTTGGTTGAGCTTTGGCATAAGATTCTATCTCTCCTTTTACTTTCGATGGATCTAATACCTCTACGTCTACGTCCCGATTTTTTGTTTCCACAGTAATCCTATTCCCCTCAATCTTTACTGGGAGAGAAGTTTTTGTAATGACTCCATCTGAATTAATAACAGTTTTCCCGTTCTCAATCTTCAGAGTTAAAACTGTACACGGTTTTGGCTTACACTTTTCTGGATCAGGCGATATAATAACCTCATTAAGCTTTTCAGGTTCTACAGTTTTAGTAATACCTTTATCATCTGTGATCTCAATCTTTTTTGTCTCATCAGCAGGTTTTATCTCAATCTTTCTGGTTTCTTTAAGCCCAGGACCAACATGTTTTGTTATTGGGGTTTGTTGAGGTGGGGTGGGTGGGACGGGTTTGGTGGTTGTAGCTGGTAGAGAAATTGATTTTTGGACAGGCCCAGTAACAGAAGTCTGACCAAAAACTTTAACTGGCAAACTTAACACTGCCAAAACAAACAAAATAAATACTATTTTCACTACATGATTGTAATATACCCATCTTTGAACTTCAAATAACCGAGGAAACTGCCTAAATTGCCTCTTGTCTTGTTCTTGCTTTTTCCCTACACTCACAAGTACTCCATAAGTTAGTCTGTCTCATGAAGCGGATTTTTGTAGTTTTACTAGTTTCCCTTGCACTCATTTTGCTGGCGTTTGTTGTAGCCCAAAGAGGTACGAACGCGACGGGAGAAATTCCCTCTACTCCTGCTTTTTACGCTTGAAAGTTAAAGCTCCCAAGGCAAAAATGCCTCCCCAGGATATAAGAGAAATAAAGTTACCCACAGTTCGGGCAGGTGTGTTATAAAGTCGGGCTGTGACTACGTACTCTCCTTTGGGCACATCAATATGCATCCTTCCCCACTCGTCATTGTCGGTTGAAACCTGTACTTGCCGACCATCTATAAATACTTTCCAGCCTGGAAACTTGAAAATGTTTATGCGCACCTTGCCGTTGTCCTCATCTTGAATCACTTTGAATTTTGCCCAGTTTGAACCCTGAGAGGCATCACTAATCTGCCCTTTCCCAGAAACTACATCAGCAACCGACTTTTGCGGCGCTTTAGGAGCAGTTGAGGCATCTTTTGGCAAATAATCGTATATTCCGGCAGTTTGCTGCAAATCCCAGGCCGCTCCTGAAAACTTTTCCTGATCGGTTAGCGCCCCCATCCTTTCAGGCTTAAAAAACTGCCAGTTCCAGCCAACAACCCCCGCAATCAAGCCAAAAACTATCCACCGACGAAGCAAAACTGCACTAGCCCCAACCATACCAGAGAAAGAAAGCACGGCTAGAGTCAAAAATCGCCAGGGAAACTGTACAAAAAGCAGGGGAGGTATTTGTTGCCAGATAAACGTTGATTTAACATGCGACATAAAAGTCGCAAACCACCCTGCAAGAAAAAAGAAAATTGACACAATAACCCAGTCTCCTTTCAATTTCTCCCGGCGGATAAGTTTTACAGCCAACCAAATAATAAGAATAGAAGCTAAAATCCAATGGATTTGTCCAACAGAAAAGGCCATCTTATCATCCGCGTCCGCCCAGGCAGATGGTCCATACCCCCAAAAACGGCTGGTTAGAAGTTGACGGATGTTGGCAAAATGCGCAACATACTCGTAATAGCCTTGCGTTAAAGTTTCAACATGTACGAGTTTCTGCTCTAAAAAAACCGGCAAGGTAAAAAATGCCGCCAGCCCAAAAGCCCAAACACCGCTTATGGTCAAATTGGGAAGAGACCTCCAAGATTTGTATTTTAATATCCAAATTGAAAGCCAGGATAAAAAGAGGGGAGTGAAAATCAAAACCATAAGATTGTGCGACGTAAGCAAAGCGAACCAGGCGAGTGCTAAAGTCACAATCCATTTTGACGGGTGGCGTTGGCGGAGGGAGTCCCGTCGAGCCCCCGCAGCGACGTCCCGTGAGGAGGTCGGACGGGACGAGCCCGCGACAGGACCCGTCATCCCCGCGACAGGACCCGAAGCAGGCATGGAACTCTTTATTAATCTGTAACTTGCCCAGAGAATTAGCGGGAGCCAAACTAGCGACCAAGCCTCATTCATCGCTCCGCGCACATAAATATCTACAGAATGGTACGGTGCCCAAATATAAAATGTGGCAGACACAAGGCCGCCAAGACGTCCAAAAAACTCGCGGGCAAAAATATACATGGTTACCCCACTTATTAAGAAAGACAGAAGAAACGTCAGCTTTACAGTCGTTACAAATGAAAATTGAAAAAGCCTGAATACCTCCCCCACTAAATAGGGGAGAGGCGGATAAAAATTAAAAAGGGGAAAACCGTAACCGTACCCCATGTATTGCGTCCAGCGGCAAGGGATTTGAAAATCAGCAAAGCACTTCTCCATCGCCAACTGCCTCATCATCTGAAGATCATCATGTATATTAAAATACCCCGGGCGGAGAAGCCACCACCCAGCCAGCAAAGCAATCAAAAGCACAACGAAAACATAGGGATCTTTTTTCAAAAAAGTAATCACTTGACTAATTCTAACAATAACAAACTCTCTTGTGTACCGTCTGCTCGCGGAGCTTTGGGGTAAGAGCTGACTAACCTCAGACCTGCCTTCTCTGGCTGTTCAATTTTAAAACGAGTCGAGTTCACCACTAAAAACACCCTATCACCTGCAACTTTAGCATCAGCCAAAGACTTGTCCACTCCAGTTATAGTTATTCCAACACCCTTGACTACGATTCCCGGGATATCAGACAGGTAAATTTGCAAACCGTCAGGCAAGGTTCCAAAAAATCCCTCCGTTCCTACCAAAACCTTTTGATTTGGATTTTGCGCTTTTTGCACTTTTACATATTGGGCAATCTCGCGAATTCCCGTCCCGGCAGTCCATTCCTCCAAATATCCGGCTCTTTCTTCCCGGGGAAGAGGAGCCTGAACTGGGCTAGTTAGCACTTTATAATTTATAAACAAGGACGGCAAAATAATAAAGGCGCCCCCCAAAGCTAGCCAGTTCTTATTTTTAAATTTCCCCCAAGCATAAGCTGCCAAGATTAGAATTGGCGGTAAAGTAAAAAGGACATAGCGCGCTGTAAAGACTTTGGCAAAAGCCGCCTCAGCTACCAGCGGCCCAATACTCCAAGCCAGTAACAATAAAAGCTGACGCCAATCTTTTTTAAGCGCAAGAATCATCCCCAAAACTGCAGTCAGAAGCACAGTTATTGGCAGCATTTTGGAAAACCAATCGAAGAGATCGTAAAAGTGTGGAATTGCCGGATCCAAAGGATGCTGCAAAACTTCTGAGAAACTATAGACATAATCCTTGTTTCTCAATGCAAGCATGTGGAAATTCGGGCCCAGGCGTAAAATGTTGTACATGCCCAAAGCAATAACCCACGACACCAACCACAGTCCCCCCAATTTTCCCAATTTCCTCCACTTGTCCTTTCCCCTAAATTCACCTGCTAGCAAAGTGGAAGGCAACAAAAGCAGGAAAAATACCCCTGGGGATTTGGTCAAATAGGCAAAACCTAAAGCAAAACCGGCCAGCATTGCCCAATCAAGCCTTAACTCCTGAGCGGTAAGTATTCCGAAATATAAACTCCAGACGCCAAAACACATTAATAAACTGTCAACCAATGCCATACGATCAAAGAAAACTGTAAAAGGCGATACAGCATAAATTAGCGCAGCCAAAATTGCCGTCTTTTTGTTCTTGAAGAGCCTTAAAGTCACAAGAAAGATTCCCGTCAAAGTTCCAAGTCCAGCCAGCATAGACAATGTTCTTCCGGCAAGCAAGGGGTCGCCTATCACTTTCAAAAAAGGAATCATCAGCCACATAAACAATGGTTGTTTACCATCATCCAACGGCAAAAAGCGCAAGCTCGATACGGCCCGCATGACTTGCGCCCAACGAATATAAATCGCCTCATCGGCAAAAATGGGGATAGAAAAAATATTGTATGTGCGAAGCAATATTGCCAGGAGTAGTATAGCCATTCCCCAAGGTATTATCGCTCGCCACTTTTTGTACATTGAAAATTGAAAATTGTAAATTAAAAATTAACTCTTGTACTTTCCCTGGAGTGCGTTCCAGCGTATCCGAAGCATATCCCGCAATCCATCGATGGAATCTTTGATAATATTTACTCGAGTTGTGCCAGGGTGATGCCATTCCACAGACATTTCCTTTATTTTATAACCAAGCTTGCGAGCAACAAACAAAATCTCCAGGTCAAATCCTGCTTTAACTGCTGCACCGGAAATTACCCCACCCTTGCCAAAAATTTTCAAACGAGAGAAAATATCACGCGCCGCTTCTTGCCTAAAAGCCTTAAATCCTGTTTGTGTATCCTTGAAAGGCAATCTCAAAATCATAGTTCTTAAAATAACAAATCCATAAGCAGTAATCTTGCGGATAAAAGGCATTCCTGCTCTGCCATGCCTTGATCCGATCACCACATCATATCCCTGTTTAAAATGTGGCAAAAACTTCTCTACTTGATTCATCGGAGTTGCCTGATCTGTATCTGTAAAAAGAATAATCGCGCCGATTGCTTTGCCTACACCTGTAGTTACAGTTGCCGCCTTACCCTGGTGCGGATTCCTAATAAGCCTCACCCTTTGCTCCTGATTTTTAAGCTTCTCTAAAAGAGAGGCCGTGTTGTCTGTTGAACCGTCATCTACAAAGATTACCTCCCAAGTATATTTTTGCTCTTTAAGATATGAGACTAATTTTTCAGGAGCTCCTCTTTTTATATTTACTTCCTCGTTATATGCTGGCACTACCACAGACAAAAATGGTGTATTTTTACTCATTAATCCTTAGTCTTCTTTCTACGGTAATCCCTCCAAATCGAGCACTTTTTTCTACTTTACCAATCCCCTCTTGCCGTGCAAGCCACGCGTCTAGCCTCTCGGGGTGTGGAGGATCCACCTCATATAAAGTATACAGAAGATTTTCTCTTTGTTCGACAGGAGCACAAGATTTTACCCTTCCTCCATACCAGGTGAAAAGGTACTTATAGGCATGCGGAATCACAGGCGGCACATATTCGTCATCGTTAAATTTTTGGCAACCTCCCATATCCTGGTAGATCCAATCCAACGCCTGTTTTTGATTGCCGAAAGCGATAGTATTTGGGCCGTCAATGTTATCACTGATATAACTTTTCATAACCGGTAAATTGTCACGGAGAAAGAAGTAGATAAAAATTACTAAAATAATTTTCCCCCACCAGGCTCGGGCGACCAAGCCGCAGACAGAAGCCAAAACTAAAACGAAAACAAAATAGTAACCTGTAAAATAATAATCATAAACATTCCCATGATTCCCCTGGAAAAAGATCATGCCGGCAAGGGGTGACGTAAAAACAAGTAAAGCCGCCAGAAAATATTTGTTTTTGAGAAGCTTTGTCGCAGTTAGTAAAAACACTGCTCCTAAAAAGAGCGCTGTAATATTTCTATACTCACCAGTTGTGGGAAAAAGTTTTGAACCAAATACGTCCAGATAAAACTTGCTTCTTATTCTTAAGACATCCCAAAATGAAAGTTTAAAACTTTGCTCACCTAGCAAAAATTTACCAACGGACTGTCTTAGTATTCCTTCATGTTTTAAATCAAACCAAATCTGAGGTATAAAAGTAACAGAAAGCAAAAAGGCAGAAAGCAAAAAAATTCTTAAATTCGGCAAATTTCTCCTCTGCCACATTGCAAAAACCAAAACCGCAGGGAACAAAAAGACTTCTGTGGCACTACCAAATTGCATGCTCAAGCCCAACAAGAATCCAATGGCAACCCAAGCCCATTTTCGCCCACGTATTACCAAAAACATGGAATAAAGCAAAAGCATGCTTATCAGAAACATGGGCGTGGGGTTGGATAGCCATCTGGCGGCAACTACAAAGAAGAAGGAAAAAGATCCAATAATCAAAGCAGTAAACGCTCCAGTTTTACCACTTATTTGGTATGTTAAATGGAACAATACAAAAAGCGCCAGCACTGTTGTTAGAGCCAAAAACACGGCAGGCCAAACAGGATCTCCCCTACCCAACCAATAAAAAGGAGTTATCAGCCAGTAGTACCAAGGGCCTCGGAAAATTCCCTCAATGCCTGTGGTTGGTCCGATTAAAAAAAGCTTGCCGCGGTGCAAGAAATCCCAAATAACCTGCGCATCTCTTCCTTGGTCATAATAAAAACCCAATATTTTATCTGTTCTCCAAACACGCACATATGCCGCCAGGATTAAAATCACAAAGAGCACATAATAAGTCGTGCGTCCAGGCATTCTTTCCAAAGCCAATTCTTCTTGTAATTTCTTCCACATCTTCTTCATAGATTATTTAAATATTCTTTCACTTGACCGATTACTTCTTTCACCTTTTCTTCAAAACTGCCTGAAAATCTAATCATAAAACCAGCCGCAGCAACGTGCCCTCCCCCACCAAACATTGATGCAATTTTTGCAACATCAACCTCCGTGCGACTCCTTAAGCTCCCTGTCATCACACCCTTTTCTTCCTCTCTTAATACTAGCGCAAAATTAATCCCGTCAATAGTTTTGGCAATATCCGAACCCCCAACAGCGAATTCTGTTCCTCCCAGACTTTCTATTTCTGGATAAGATGTTGCAGACCAAACGAAATTAAATTTTGCCAAAGTCTCCTGTTTTAACTTTCTTACTACTTCCGCCTGGTATTGAATTTCTCTTAATGGTGTTCGGTTGTAAAGATTAAAGTTGATCATCTCCAAATCTGCACCACATTTAATTAATTGGCTGGCTGCATCCAAAGTATTCTCAGACGTTACCCACCGGAAAGTCCCGGTATCGGCGGCAATTGCAGTTAAAAGATCAGTCGCGATTTCAGAATTGACAGATGCACCCCAATCCTGAAATAACCTGTAAAGAATTTCCCCTGTGGAGCTTGCCTTGTCGTCAACCAAATTTACAGAACCAAATTTCGTATTTGTCTCGTGATGGTCTATTACAACCACTTTCTGCGTTGGAAGTCCTAAATGTTCATGCCGAGTAATTCTTGCTACTTCCGGACTATCCAATAAAACGACCAAATCAAACTTTTCCAAATCTGCATCGTGCGGATCTTTATTAATTATGGCGTTGAATTCGGGTAAAAAATCTAAATTTATTGGCGGCGCATCAGAGGCCCAAATCTCAACCTCTTTGCCCAAACTTTGCAGATAAGAAGATATAGCCAAATTTGAGCCAACGCTATCTCCATCCGGATTAATATGCAAAGCTAAAAATATTTTTGTTGAACCTTCCAGCGCTTCCTTAATAGTTGCGGATTCAGAGTGGTTTGCAGTCATGGATTGAAATGGGCAAGTTTATAAATTTTAACGCCCTGCACCTCCCAGGAATTGGCAACTTTGCTCATGCCAAAATGGGCAATTTGGGAACTGGAATCGGTTGTCGGACTGCAGTCCTGCTTTTCGCAAATAACAAATAATTGGTCAGTTACCGTTTCCTCTTTGTGCTGGGGATCTGCTTCTTTTACGGGAGATTTCCAGAAATCAAAAAAATAAAGATACCCTTCATCGTAATTTCTTTCAGCGATCAACCCGATATTGAAAGGTTTGCCACCCGCTTCCTGCAAGATTTTTCGGTCAATATTTTCTGTCCTTTTTAATTGATTTTGCGGGAGATTTTTTAGCGGGCTATTCACCAGATTAAGCAATAATATACTTCCTATTACCCCCATTACTCCGATCTTCCCATACTTCCTTCCTTCCCAAAACCCTTGAGAAACAGCCCCAATTAGAAGAAATGGCACCGGAAACAAAAACCCAAAATAGTGATCATAAATATTTTGCTTCAAAGACCCTAAACCTATCAGACTTACACCAATCCACAGAGACAAATATACTACGGCCGGTATATTTTTGTCTCTGCGTAGAAGCTTAAAAAGGATAAAGGTTGCCAAAATAGTGCTAGCAATCATACCAAACATTTTGTTTCCGGCTGCAATTAGAGAAGTATTCACCTGTTCCCAAAGCGGCCAAATTAATGGAAGTGAGGACCATGGTTTGGCAGAAACTGTTTCCTGTCTGTGGGTAAAAAAAATATACATCGAATCAAAGTTGTGCCAACCATGTTTGGAGTCA
Source organism: Candidatus Blackburnbacteria bacterium RIFCSPHIGHO2_01_FULL_43_15b (assembly GCA_001816385.1). GTDB lineage: Bacteria > Patescibacteriota > Microgenomatia > UBA8517 > UBA10165 > 01-FULL-43-15b. Next base: position 7,243 of record MHBW01000005.1, on the reverse strand, counting down.
AAAATCACCAAAGGGGACATAAGGGTTACAAAAACGAAGAAACCAAGAAAAGAAGAAACTAAAAAACCCTTCTGCTTGTGAGATTTTCTTGCACCCAACCACCCCAAAACCCATAAAAGCCCCAATGTGGGCAAAAGCAGCAAACCTAAGTAGTGAGATTGGAGGACGAAGGCGTATGAGATTCCTAAAACCACAAGCCATCTGTATTGTTTATCTTTCCAAACTTTCCACATGCTCCAAATTGAGAGAAGGGCAAAAAACGGCATAATGTTTGGATTCCAGGAGTGCTTGGAAAGACTAATAACCGTCGGAGAAACAGCGTAAAGCAGCGCCGCAACCAAAGCTCCCGTTTTGCCAAACCAAAGGCGAGCAATACACCAAATAAACGCAACAGTTGCTGTTCCCAAAACCGCAACCGAAACAGCAGGTCCCACCGGTGAGAAACGAAAAAGGAAGAGCCAAGGAGATATAAAATAGTAGTAAAGAGGACCTAAATACATATCCCCAATAGAAGTTCTTGGCCCAATAAACATCAAATCAAACTGAGTTAAAAACCTATAAACAATACGAACATCCCGCCCTTCATCGCCTAAAAAAGGAAGGTATTGATCAATTTTCCAAAGTCTAAAAAAAGCAGCCGAGAACAAAATTATTAGAAGAAAGACAAATTCTGTTTTATATTTTTCATTTACCATTCTAATGGGAGCTTCGCTCATCATTTTTGATCTTTCGCCACGGCCTATCCCACCACATACGCCATAGTCCTTTCAGGTCTCCCCAAGCTGTTTTGGCAACTTTGACGGTTGAAGCCGGATCATCCCGCCAGACAATAGGGACTTCACGAATTTTGTGGCCTGATTTATCCGCCAGAATTAAAAGCTCTGAATCAAAAAACCATGCCTTATCAAGAACGTATGGCAACAATTTTTTGGCAGCCTCACGCCTTATGCCTTTAAAACCACATTGCGCGTCACAAAAGCTTGTCCAAAAGAACGTCTTTATCAAAATGTTGTAGCCCCGCGACATTATTTCGCGAAGAAGAGTCCTGCCGTATACCTTAGCCCCTTTTTTGAGTCTGGAGCCTATTGCAATGTCATACCCATCAAAAAGAGCGTTCACCAGTTGGGGCAGATAAGACAAGTCCGAAGACAAATCCACATCCATGTATACCAATGCGTCAGCCCGATCTTTTAACCAAATCTCTTTCAAAGCGTTTCCGCGCGCGGGGCGGGGGATGCAGATATATTCGAGGTGTTTATATTTCTTGACTAATTTTTTGGAAACGCCTGGAGTATTATCCTTTGAAGGACCATTGTCACCAATAACTAAACGCCAATCGTAATTTTTAAAGTTTTCCGAGAGGTATTTATAAAGAATTGGTATTGTGCGTGGAATATCCCTTTCTTCGTTATAAACCGGCACAACGACACTCACGCTCTTCTTAGACATGCTTAGAAAAAATGATATCATATATTAGTGAGACACTACAAAGCATTTATAATCCTCGCCCTCGCCTCGCTTTTAACCACACTTATCCTCTGGCTGCCTTTTATTCTGCGCTTGCCTCAAATTTGGGGCATACCATTAAGACAGGATGGTATGGCAGCTGTTGTGGCAAATTACGACGGACCTTACTATATAGTCGTTGCCAAAACTTTATATAACCCCCAACAGATCGAGAGTAATTTTTCTTTCCCATTGTCGCCAATCTATTATTCGGCCCATTACCCGCTTTTCCCATTATTAATTCGGGGAATTGCCACAATAACTCCGAGAGCAAATTATCCTTACGCAATGATCGCCGTAACACTATTTACTGCAATACTCGCCGCTTGGGTTTTTTATTTACTGCTCAATCAAGTGGGCTTAAAGAGGAGCAGTTTGTGGCTTTCCTTGCTTTTCCTGGTGTTGCCAGCACGTTTTATGGTTGCCAGGTCTATCGGTTCACCTGAGCCTTTGTTCTTACTTTTGATGCTCTCTTCTCTTCTCTTTTTTGAAAAGAAAAATTACTGGCTTGCAGGAATATTCGGCGCCCTGGCCCAAGCTACAAAACCACCTGCAGTTTTGCTTTTTATAAGCTACATTTTTGCGGTTGCTATTCCCTATTGGGGAGAGCTTGCCCAGACAAATGCAGCCAACTGGCTCAAAAAGGTTCCCTGGAGAACTTACCCTCTAATTTTAATCCCTTTAACTTTGGTTGGCTTATGGACCTTTTACGGATACACTTATGGAAGTTTTTTGGCTTATTTTCAATCAGGCGACAATATTCATTTGCAATTCCCACCTTTCCAAATTTTTAATCCCTCCCAAACCTGGGTCGGAACTTTTTGGCTTGAAGAAATCGTCTGGGTATATGCCTTTGGCGCTATGGGGATATTTTATTTGATTAAACAAAAGCAAACAACTTTAGCGTCTTTTGCCGCAGTTTTTTTCCTGGCAACACTATTTGTTTCTCACAGAGACCTTGCCCGATATAGCCTTCCCTTGGTACCTATGGTTTTTATTGGTTTTAACAAAGTGTTAACAAGCCGAGAGTTTCGTTGGGTCATGGCCTTGTTAATTATCCCAATTTACCTTTTTGCCATTGCTTTCATAACCAATAACGTTACCCCAATCTCCGACTGGACCCCTTTACTTTAAACTCCTGTCGCGTGAATATCTTTTGCCTTCTCACAACTTAAAGCTTAATATATTCCAGAGCCATTTGAAGCTCGCTCGCACCCTTATATCACAAAAGGAGGATCGTCATGAGCGGAAAGAAAGCAAGGATCGCCGTTGCTTTGGATGTCAATCAACTTTCACAGGCTTTGCGGCTTGTGGAAGCGTTGCACAAGGAGGTGGACTACTTCAAGGTCGGGCTGGAACTTCTGCATGCTGAAGGCACGCCAAGAGTGCTGGCAGCCTTGCAAAGCGCCGGCGCGATGCTGTTCGTAGACTGGAAACTGCACGACATCCCTGAAACCGTGAAAAAGGCAGTACAGGCAATCGCGCCATTCGAAGTGCCTTACTTTAATCTGCACGCTTCAACCGGCAGGACATCCATACACGCCGCCGTCGAGGCAGCGGGCAAAAGCAGGGTCTTGGGCGTTACCGTCCTGACTTCGCTGGACGATGCGGAATGCACAGAGATCTTCGGGGCAGCAGCAGACATCAAGGTCCCGCAGTTTGCGCGTACTTTCGTGTCGCTCGGCGGCCACGCCATCATCTGCTCCGCCAAAGAGGCACAGCTTCTGCGCAACATGCCCGAGCTTGACTCCGCGGAACTCTGGACTCCCGGAATCCGACCTCTATGGGCTGCAGCCAGAGACCAGAAGCGAGTGCTCTCGCCCGCCGATGCAGTCCGCGCTGGAGCAGACGTCTTGATCATCGGTCGCCCGATCACCCAACCGCCAGGCGAAATCGGAAGCCCCGTCGAGGCGGCAAAGCGCATCCGCGCTGAGATCGAGGAAGCGCTAGCCGCTTAAGAAGGAAGTGTCATGGTCATTGCGACAGACAGATACTTGTCAGAGGAGGCAGTACTTTCACACCTGAGACAAGCTGGCGCAGTCCTGACAGACGATCACTTCGTCTACACGTCAGGAAGGCACGGCAGCGCCTACTACAATAAGGATGCTGTGTACGCGGATGTGGAGGTTGCCGACAGACTCTGCCAGGCCATTGCGTATCATTTCCGGGATGCAGGCATCGAAACCGTGGTTGGCCCAGAGCATGGCGGCATCATCCTTCAATTTGCTACCACCATACACCTACGAATCTGGACCGGCAAGAACGATATCTGCGGCGTGTACGCAGAAAACGCGCCTGCCACTTACTCTGCTCAAAAGAGATTCGCCTTCAATCGCGGGTTCGGCAAGTTCATCGCGGGAAGGAGAGTTCTCGTTGTCGACGATATCCTTACCACAGGTGGATCTGTCGAAGGCGTGGTTCGGGCGGTTCGCGAAGCAGGGGGCGAGGTCGTCGGTGTTGCGGTTTTGTGCAACCGCGGAGGCGTTACGGCCAAGCAGCTTGGAGTCCCGGAACTGTTTGCCCTCTGCAACGTCTCACTGAACTCCTGGCCGGAGGAGGAATGCCCGCTCTGCGCCCAGGGTGTTCCGGTAAACACCACTATCGGCAAGGGACGAGAGTTCCTCGCGCGCACGGCCTAAAGTCAGAGGCTGGTGTGTTTTCTCAAAAGTCAAACGAGAGAAAATGCACCAGTCTTTTTTTGTTAAAAAGATTCGCGCAGATTCATTGTCATTCTGGCCCGCTTCGCAGCGCCTGGCGTCGACTCTGGCGCGAGGCGAGCTTGTCCAGAATCTGCTGTCCGAGGGTACGATTCTGGCGTCGCCCTGAGCAAAGTCGAATGGCTCCCCAGAATGACAGAGTGGAGATTGCCGCGTCACTTCGTTCCGGACGCGCTAGGACGGCGCAATGACAACCGTCCTAAAATAGGGAGTTTCCATGTTTTCCAGATAAAAACGTTGTAAATTGTGTAATTTAGCGGGACGATAATAAAAATAATTGCAGCAACCAAGGCAAATTGTCTTACTTTTTCCGTATCCCCAAAAAGTTTTACCGATGTCCCAATCACAATAAACTGAACTATCACAGCCGCAATCGAACTTAAATTAAATTGCAAAAACTTAATTACAAATTGTATGGGGTTGGTTATCTTTTTGGCCGCAAAAGTCCAGAAGTTGTTAAACAAGAAGTTTGAAACGATTGCCAACTCTGCCCCAAAAGCTCCAGCCCAGGCTGAGGACTCCGCAACAATTCCTAAGCCAGGATAGTTATCCAAATAGGCAAATGTGCCAGCTAAATAAGATGTGAGACTGCTTTGTGCAAAAAACCTTAAACCCAAAGCATTGATTGTGTAGCCTACAAAACCGACTATCCCAAATTTTATAAATCTCTTAGAGCCGCGGAGCCGAAGCTTGGCTACAACCATAAGCGAGTCGACTAAATCTTTACGGGAAATTTTGCTTACACCCTCTTTCCTCTCGTAAAAAATTATCGGGACTTCAACAATTTTTGCCCCCATTTTGGCAATATCATGGGTAATATGTAATTTGTACGCATATGATTTGGAAAGAAGATTGTCCAAATCAACTCTCTCCAAAAAACTTGTCTTTGTCAGTTTGAAACCTGAGGTAAGATCGTGGACGTTAATTAGTAAAACCACTCTGGCAAACAATCCGCCAAAAAAACTCATGGCCTTTCTATTCCAACCCCAAGCCTTGGGAACGCCACCACCAGCCACATACCGACTGCCAATTACCTGGCCTGCTCCGGTCTCATCCATTCCGGCAATCAAACGCTTGATATCTTTGGGATCATGTTGAAAATCGGCATCAAACTCAATCACAGCATCTGCTTTCATTTCCTTTATCGCGTATTTCATGCCCTTGGCGTAGTCCGCCCCAAGCCCGCCTTTGTCCGTCTCCAAAATGTGGACAGCGCGATATTTCTTCATTTTTTCGCGGACAATTTCTGCAGTTCCGTCAGGTGAATGGCTGTCAACAACCAAAACTTCCACATTGTGTTTTTTCACTTGTGGAATTTCTTCTTTTACCAAAATATCCAGCATTCGACCGATATTTTTGGCCTCATTGTATGTGGGGATAATGACAATAACTTTCACTTGTTTATTGTACAATACAGAATATGAAAATTGATATACTAACGCTTTTTCCAAAAATGTTTTCCGGGCCTTTTGATGAAAGTATTATCGGGCGGGGGCAAAAAAGAGGCCTTGTCGATATTCATATTCACCAACTGCGCGATTGGGCCGAGGGCAGGCACAAAACAGTCGATGATCGCCCTTACGGCGGCGGAACAGGAATGGTGTTGATGGTAGAGCCACTGGCTCGTGCCATAGAGGAACTAAAGATCGGTCACTCATCACCCGTCACTCATCACCCGTCACCTGTCCCTCGTGTCATTCTTCTTGATCCTGGCGGAGAAAGATTTACCCAGAGGAAAGCACGGGAATTGTCAAAAGTTGACCATTTAATTCTTGTTGCCGCTCATTATGAAACTGTAGACCAGAGATTCAGAGAGCATTTTATTGATGAAGAAATTTCAATTGGCGATTACGTTTTAACCGGTGGAGAACTTCCCGCTATGGTTTTGGTTGATACTATTGCTCGACTTATCCCTGGTGTACTTGCTAAATCAGAAGCCACAGAACTTGAGTCATTTGAAACTGGCCTTCTTGAGTATCCGCAGTACACAAGGCCTGAAAACTTTAGAGGTTGGAAAGTTCCTGATGTCCTGCTTTCCGGAGACCACAAAAAGATTGAGGCCTGGAAGGCCGAAAAATCCCTTGATCGTACTCGTAAAAACCGCCCAGACTTACTCAAGCAGTAGCAATTAGATATTTGCATCCAAAACTTTCGTATAATGGTAAAAGCAGGTGCTGTTGTTAACGAAAAACACATCCTAGCTATTGAAACTAAATTCCGTTCACTTAAGGAAAAGTATTTCCAAGACCCAAACATTGAAATCAAATCTAATTTCCTTCGTTATGCCAACCCGGATTTAAAAGAAAGTTCTCCAATTAAGCTTAATGATAAACTATGTATGACGATCTTGAGGCAAACGTAACAAGGTTCCTCACAGAAATTCCTATTACACTCTTTTCTGTCGTTGTAAATAAGGCAGCATATTGGCAAGAATACCCTGCGCAAAATCCCTATGATTTGGCATATGGCTTTTTACTCGAAAATTTCCAGAGTTATTTGGAAAAAGTAAAAGGACTTGGTATTTGTATTATTGACCCTCGAGAAGGTCAGGTTGAAAAAAATTTCATCGGTCAAGAGCTAGAAAGGATTCACAACAAAATCCGCTGGGACAGAAGTCAACTTTCAAAAGTTGCGGAACGTTTGCTTTTTGCGACATCCGATAAAACGGTTGGTATTCAAATTGCAGACCTATATTGTTACCCTATTTATCATATGTTTGAATACGATAAAGTTAAGGGCGAATATTGGAGATTCGACGAGCTAAGCGCCAAGAAACTTTACAAACAAGGAAAAGGGTTAAAATATTACCCCAATAAAACGAGAAAAGACCTCCGCTTTTTTAGCTGAAGATCTCTTTTCGATGGGCGCAATTTGCATTGCGACCACAATCATACTATCACACCCATCTATATGTTGCAAGCCCCGTAAGTTCTAATTCGAATCGCAACCCCTAGAGTAAAATATTTAGCTTCAAGGGGGTGAAACACAATTAAACATAAAAAGATTAAGGCTTTTGAAAG
>MHBW01000004.1 GCA_001816385.1 Candidatus Blackburnbacteria bacterium RIFCSPHIGHO2_01_FULL_43_15b | reverse complement strand
GTTCCCAGGCAAGACTTATCTTTGTTAATTGGTTCACTTCCATATTCTACTGGAAGTGTCGGATTTGTACGGAGAATATTGCGCGTTCTTGACACATTAACCTGTAGTGTGGTAAGATCAGTTGTATGGAATATTGTCAAAAACACAAAGAGCTTATTGCCTCCAAATTTGGAATGGGCGCCTACTCTCCAGTCCAACCTCAAATGGAGGCATTTTGCGTGCTTTAACTCCTCCCGCTGTTTGACCGCGCAAGCCTCCGATAAAGGAGGCTTCTTTTTTTCAAACCCACTTTTTCGGAGGTTTTCCCGGCTGAATACGAGCCCTAGGTTGGGCTTAGCTTTGGCCAGCACATTAACAAAAAGGAGAGCTCTTGTGGAAGGAAAAATTGTACGGGCATTTCTGATCGCCTCGATCTTACAGCGAGCTTCATCCAGTTGGTTTTTCAGCACTTATGCGCTGTTTATTCTCAGCTTTGGATACACCCTGTTAGATGCGAACTTGCTCAATATCGTCTTCATGACTAGCAACTTCGTATTGGATCCTCCGACCGGCCATTTGGCTGACCGGTGGGGCCAGAAGAAGCTGTACATTTGGGGACTGGTCTGTTGGGGCGCCAGTATGTTCATCTATGGACTAGGAAACCACCTTGTCTGGTTTGGCATCGCCGAGTTTGTAGGCGCCATGGGGCATTCGCTCCAATCAGGAGCCCTGGATTCTTGGCTACTTAATCACACATCCGAGGAGATTGCTCATGGCACACTGGCTAAATCTGGGAAGTGGACACATTGGGCAAGCATACCCACGGCGATTTTGGGTGGTTTTGTAGGAGCGGCTTGGGGACTAAAGTGGCCGTGGCTTTTGGCAGGCATGTCTTCTTTGGTAGCTGCAATCCTCATCTTCTGGCTCACGCGACATCTTCCAGACGAGATAGCCTGCCCGGGAGAGAAGGTCAGCTTGGGTTCGATGTTCTCGAATTTAAAGATTACATCCGGAGAGATGCTATCCAATGGCAACTTGCGCTTCGTCATTGTCGCGGCCTTCTTCTCAAACCTGGCCTTCCAGCCTTTCAACATGTTCTGGCCGCCTATTCTCAAGGAAGTCCAGATTCCACAGTTCCTTCTGGGAACAGTGTGGGCTGGAATAGCTCTAGCTGCAGCCTGGGGATCAGATTTGGCTCAATCCCGACACCTGCCCCCAAGTCGGATGAGTATTGCCTTGATCGTGGGAGGCATCGGTTTACCCATGTTGGCTACTACACTCTTCCGCTACAACTGGCTTCTCTTGGGCCTCTTCTTGGCTCATGAGGTTGGCCGCGGCAGCTTGGGACCTGTTCTGTTCACATACAGCAATCGGTTTCTGGCAGCCGAGAAGCGGTCGGAGAGCAATTCGATCCGCAGTTCTGTCCAAACTCTGGGCGCAGCACTTGGACTGCTCCTTTCCGGAATCCTTTCAACCTATATCTCACCGGTGGCAGTGTGGGGGCTGTCCGGAGCTCTCCTGATCGGAGTGTCGTTCTATGCTTTGCTAAGCTGCTTTCCACCCCGAAAGGAGTAGTTTTCGCAAAGCTTCCCGAGGCGAGGAATTGTCGGAGCTGACTTTCTAGCCAAAATCCAAGGCAGTCGTGTACTTATATCTCGGCTTGTTGTTAGATACGCAGATCAGGAGAGTCTCTTTCAAGATGTCCTTCCAACTCCAATATGCACCGAATCCTGTCGGGCTTTCTTGGCGCATCCCGCCTTCCCCGCATCAGAGGGAGCCTCTTTGGTTGCGTGGCCGCAGGATGACCAAACACCCCCGCACTTCAAAAATGCGTAGAGACAGCTAGCCCAAAAACCGAGAGGCCAGTGTCTAAGATGTGGAAGCACTACTTATTGACACTTGCCTCTCGGCTCACTTTGAATTTGCAAACCCTGTTTGTCAAGCTAAAAGATTTCGCTTACTTTCGCTTTTTCCATTCAACTCTAAATGATTGTTTGTATCTTTCAAAACTAATCTTTGCAGAATCAAAAAGTGTTTCTTGGCCTAAGACGGAAAGAAACTCTTGGGGCAAAGAGCCGCCAAAATATACAGTAAGCAAAATGTCTCTTCCGCCAATTTCCACAAGAATCTGCTTTGGGAAACATTCAGTTTTTGAGCCTCCAAAACCAGCAATAGATTTAGGTTTTACACCTTTTAGATTTACTCCCAATTCCAATGCTACCCTCAAGCTTGCAAATGAGTAATCAGCACCAGAATCGAGAAGTGCCATAACAATACCAGTTTGAGAGTTTTTATATTTGTATCTAACTGGAACTAATGGGCGCGGTATTGGGGATATATGTCCAGGGAAAAGCAAGTAAGGGAAACGCATTTATCCAATATATGTGTTATAACTCCATCCGGCTTGAATCAAAATTACTTTTGGGTCACCAAGCTTTTTGAGCTTAGCGTTCAAGGACGTCAAGTTGGGAGCAGAAGCAACCACTTTTTTGTAGTCGGCAGAGAGTGCCACCCAACCTGAAGTGTAACCTTTAAGAATTTTGGTCAGATCAATTGCCTTCATACATCTATTATTATACCAGCTCCACCAAACACCACACCAAAGAGCATCGCCGAGTTTGCCTCAGCGATACCCTTTGCCTGTTAACTAATTCTCACTTATGTATACGCTTATACCAGTCGCTTAAAACTTGCGCGACCAAATCCTTTGCCCCCAAACCCACAGACAACCCAATTGCCAATACAAAAGTCCAGGTCAAACCCTGGAAAAAAGTATCTACCAAACGTGGAGCCAAATTAAGTTGCCCAATTGCTGCAAAGAATGCAACGACCAAAACTACCCATCTGGCCAATTTGCCAACGAGCCGGGCCGCTTCATGGTCTATCGTTGCAAACGCGCCTCGAACTAACCCGTCAACGAGGTTTGCAATTAAAAGTCCTGCCCCCAAGATCAATGCCGCTGCTAAAACGTTAGGAATGTAAGCCAAAACCTGTCCCAAAACTCCTGAAACCACTTTCAAACCTAAAATGTCCACAGCTGCGACAAAGAAGATTAAGAGCAAAACCCAACGCATAATCTCCCCAACAAGTTCAACGGCTGTTAGCTTAATGTCGGCGCGTCTTAAATAACCAGTAAAGCCAGAACGCGCTGATATTTCCTCAAGACGAACCGCACGTAAAAGTTCTTCTACCAATCTTTTCCCCCAAACAGAAACCAGCATGCCCAAGGCAAAGACTAGTACTGCGCCAAATAACGATGGGATAAAGGACAGAAGAGTTGCCGAAACTTGCGTCCATGAAGCCAAAAGAGCCTCTTGCCATACTTGAAGTTGTGTCAAATCTTTTCACCCCCTCTCATTTTGTGAAGACCACAATTACCATGTCATTGTGGAAACTTTTGCAGGTAATGTCAATACTTTCTCTAACATACTATCTCAAACCCCCAAAAAACCACATCTTTAAATAATGAGTAAGAACTTCTCGCTTCGCTCGAAAACCTTGCTAGGTGTTATTAAAACAAAAAGGCCCCGCAATGCGGGGCACTTTTTGGTGTTCTAAAGGAACCTAGTAAGCCAGGTTCTGTTTTTAGATGGCAATCTATCTAACGCCCTCAATCTTCGACACTTCCGGAAAGCGGGTATATCGTGTCAGTCGGAGGTTGCAGCAAAGAGGATTGTCACGTTTCACCATTTGCCATACCCGTCGGGGTGAAGGCAATTGCTCGTCTCTGTGACTCTCCAGTTTTGTTAATTCAAAACCAGTGCTTGTTTGCTTTCGCAAATAAGCCACTAGCGGTTGGCCCGTCGGAGCTTGCGCTCCGTCTTTTGCTTCCTGCTGCCTGGACTTTCCTCCCCGCCATAGCTTTAGCAACGGCAGGGTAGCCATCCTGATTCCTAAAGAACAAGCAAATCATACCACAATCACAGGCTATTTTCAAGGTCTTGAAGAGTTAATTAGATGTTTTTTCGAAGTGTATTCAAGCCTACCAGGTCTGTCAAAATGGTCTGCAAAACAATAAGAATCGGCACTGCCAGTACTGCCCCTGCAGTACTTCCCAATTTGAAACCAATCGCTAAAGCAATGATGGTAACCAAAGGGTTTACGCCTGTTGCCCGCTTCATAACGTTGGGTACAAGAAGAGTATTTTCAAGCTGCTGAATTAAAAAGTACAAAGCAGCCACAACTACACTCATTAATGGTGAAATTGTCAAAGCCACAAGTATCGCGGGGATTGCCGAAATGATCGGACCAATGTTGGGTAAAATTTCCAAAAATCCGGCAATTATCGCCAAAGGCAAAGCATAATCTATCCCCAACAATCTCAGTCCCACATAGCTCAACAAGCCAACTGTGAGCATCAAAACCAACTCTCCTCTTACCCATCCTCCCAGGCGTGTCTCAAGCTTTTCTACAAAGAGTTTAGCCTGTTTTTCTCTATCTTGGCCAAAAGCTAGCAAAATATAGTGATCCAAGTTTCGCCTTTCCAAAAGCGTATAGAAGGTAATTACCAATACCGTTACAACCCCAATTAAGTTAGAAAAAAGGAAAATCACAAAATGGACAAGATTGCCCGGAAGCGCTCCCAATTGAGATGCTTGAGCGGAAAGGAGATTGCCATTTATTCCCGGTATCCCCAAACCGGCAAGCCACACGCCAAGTTGGTTGAAAATATCAGGCAAATGTTCAACAAGTTCAGTAGTTTGCCCAATAAGTGGCGATATAACGCTTGATAAGCTCAATACAACTAAAGAAATTAAAACAATATAGGCTAGCAAAATTGAAATGGCGGTTGGAATTTTGTAATGTCTGAGGGTATCGACAACTGGTTTCAAAGCAGTTGACAAAAGCACTGCAATAAAAAGAGTAATAATAATCGGGATTACCTGAACAGCAAACCAAGCTAACCCTAAAAATAGGATAGTAAAAATAATTGTCCTGTGAGAAACCTCAATCTTTCGCGGCATCTATTAATGGTACCATTTCTGAACCTGTTTCTCCACTTTTCCTAACCAACCAGGAGCCGATATGTCGTACCAATTGATTCTCTTGTCCTTCTTGAACCAAGTAAGTTGACGTTTGGCATATTGCCAGTCTTTATTTATCCAATACTCTTTCACATCTCTTTTTGTCGTTTTTCCTTCAAAGTATTCTTTCCAAACAGGCAAAACAATAGCAGAAGCCGCCTGTGTGCTTATTGTATTTTCAAGCAAAAGATGGCGTGCCTCGTTTTCAGCACCACCTATCATCCACTCTTTCACTCTCTTCTCAATTCTTTTGTGTAAAACATTTTTGTCCGCGGTCAACCCTACAAAAAGCGTGTTGTATGGATTGCTGTCTTGCTGGTCTTTTTTGTTGACACCTTGTTGCAAGATTTCAATTTTTCTTATCAGCCTCTGTTTATTTTTCTGTTCGGATCGGTTAAGTGAAGCTGCAAAGTCTTGATCTAAGCGCGAGAGAATCATAAAAAGCTCTTCTGCTGTTTTAAATCGATATTGACTGCGCAATTCTTTGTTTGGTGGAATCCTCATGGTTTCAATTCCATCAACAATTGCCTTAATATAAAGACCTGTTCCACCTGCAATGATGGGGAGCTTGCCTCTGGAAGTTATAAATTCTATTGCTCTCTGGGCCAATCTCTCGTAAATAGCGACGCTAAATTCTTTGTCAGGGTCAACGACATCAAGAAGATAGGTTGGTACACCATCTATTTCCCAACAATAAGGTACATCCTCCTCTTTCCATGGAAGTTTTCGCTGGACTCCAGTATCAGTATCTTTAGCCGTTATGACATCAAGTTTTCGATATACTTGCCGTGAGTCAGCAGAAACAATCTCTCCGCCAAATTTGTTGGCTAATTTAACAGCAAGAGAGGTCTTTCCAACTCCCGTCGGGCCACAAATTATGAGTAGTTTCTCGTTATCTATTGACATGTGTGTTATTTTACCTAAAAATTATATTTGTCTGTTAATTGTATGCTGATAAACAGCGCAAAATTTACAAAAACTAAATGTCTGCCATTCAAGAAAACAAACGTCGCTTCCACATAATAATAGACGCGTTCAATTGCGATAATAACCTTATTTCGGACAAAAACAAAATCGAGCAAGCCATTCGCGATATTGCCCAACTTTGTGGAATGAAACTTCTTTACGGGCCAATCGTTATTGAAGGAGTTGAGGAGAATCCCGGGGTTACCGGTTTTGCCATTATTGATTTTTCCCACATTTCAATGCATACCTTTACCAAAGATCGGGAAATATGTGTAGATATTTTCTCCTGCAAGCCTTTTGATGTGGAAAAAGTAAAAGGTTATGTAGTTGACACGTTAAAACTCTCTCATGAGAGTATCAAATATATTGAAGTGACATATCCTCAGGATATGTCATCCTGAGGCAAAGCCGAAGGATCTCATTCTTCCATTGTTACTTCTTAATAACCCTTTTTAGAGACTTTCCGGGCTTAAAGCGTGGAACCCGATGAGGAGGAACTTCTTCTTCGCGGCCTCTTAAAAACATTTTCTTTTTGGCTCTTTGGTCAACGTAAAAAGCGCCAAAGCCTGAAATAACAATTCTTTCTCCTTTGACCAACGCTCTTTGAATCTCGGATATAAAAGTTTCAACGGATTCTGCAGCCGCCTTTTTGGTAAGGTGCGCCTTTCTGGCCACCGCTTCGATTAAATCATTCTTTGTCATTTTGTAGCCTAAAGTGTAAGGAATATGCGGACTCGTGTCAAATCATTTAGCCTTAGTTGTCTCTGAGGCTTGGGTTTGACGCAAAACGTTCACTTTGATCTGTCCGGCATATTCAACTTCGCGTTCTAATTTTCTGGCAATATCGTAAGCCATCGAAGTTATCTCATCGTCGCCTACATCCTTTGGGTTAACGATAACTTGCACTTCTCGACCAGCTTGAAAGGCAAATACTCTATCAACACCATCAAATTCGCTAGCAACTTTTTCAATTCCTTCCATACGCGCCGTGTAAGCCTCAATCGGCTCGTATCGGGCACCTGGTCGAGAACCGGAAATGGCATCAGCCGTATAAACAATGACGGATTCAACAGAAGAAAAAGGTTTATCCTCATGGTGTTCGGCCACAGTATCAATAACTTCCTGGGGAAGTCCGTATTTTTTCAAAACACTAACACCCAACTGGACATGTGTTCCTTCTTCGTCTGTCACAACTTTTCCAATGTCGTGAAGAAGACAGCCTTTTTTGACTACTTCGACGTTTGCACCAATTTCATGAGCAATTTGCACTCCGATTTTTGTTTCTTCAATTGTATGAAGCGCCAGATTCTGTCCGTAAGAAGTCCTAAATTTGTACCTGCCAATAAGTCTAACCAACTCTAAAGGAAGATCGTATACCCCACAAGTCTGACAAATCAGCTTCCCTTCCTCAAGCAAGACGTCCTCCATTTGTGTTTGAACTTGTGCTACAACCTCATCGATTCTTGTAGGCTGTATACGGCCGTCTTTAACCAATTGCTCCAAAGACCTTTTGGCAATTTCTCGCCTGATTGCATCAAACGAAGAAAGTCGAAGTTCGTTAGTTTCGTCAAGCTCTATTTCAACTCCGGTTGCCTGTTCAAAAGCACGAATATTTCTGCCTTCCCGGCCAATGATTCTGCCTTTAACTTCCTCATTAGGAAGGCGAACACTTGAGACCGTATATTCAGCAACATATCCCGTTGCCCCGTGCCTCATAGCATCTGCCAATATTTCGCGTGATTTTTCCTGAGCCTCAAGTTTTATTGACTCCTCCATTTGCCGAATTCTTCTGGCTTTTTCGACAATAATATCTTTCTCAATTTCCGACAAAAGTTGTTTTTTTGCTTCTTCGCGAGTCAAATTGGAGGCGCATTCTAATTTCTTAAGATAGTCTCCTCTGGTGTCTGACATATGATTTCCTGAAGCAAAAAGAAGAACCCGCTGATTAGCGGGGTATGAGGACGATCGTGGAGTTAAATTCTGTAAACACGGTCATCATATCCTTTTGCCTTTTACTAATTGTACTCTTCCAGACTGTCCCCAGCAAGTACATCCTTGATTACACTGTAGGAAAAACCGCGTCTTAACAAAAAGTCATATATTCTTTTTTTCTCTTTGAGGTCGCGTATATTTTGGGGAATTTTACCAAATCTTTTTTTCAAAACTTTGCGCGCAAGTTCCACCTCTGACGGCGCCTCATTTTCCTGCAAAACTTGTTCTATAATCTCATCTTTTATGCCCTTGCTGCGCAGTTCCATTTTTAACATTTTTGGTGGCATGGAACGAAAAGTCACACGTTGTTCAACCCACCAACGCGCAAATTCTTCCTCGTTTAACAAACCCACTTTGGACAATCGAGCAAGCAAAGGGTCTTGAATATTTGGGTCCACATTCTTTTTTCGGAACCATTGTTCAAATTCTTTTTTTGAATGGGAACGGCGCGAGGCAAAAGACAGCAGCCGGACATAAATTTTATCTGTGTAGTCTTTTCCACGCAGTTCCTCTATCTTTTGGGTGGAAAGTTCCATCCCCACTTTGAGGTGGTTCTCCAACGTTGATTCCAAAGTTACGCCAAAAGCAAATTTGCCGTCTAGATAAACATTAACTCTCTTCTGTTTTTTTTGTTGTATTAATCGAGTGATAGTGGGCACTTTGAAGTTACTCTTCTTCTGTTTCGCCAATTTGCTTGGGAAGAACTTTACCTGAAGTTGCAGATTCTCTTATCTTTTTCTCAACTTCTTCTCGAACTTTATGGTTTTCCGGATCGGACAAAAACGCCACAACAGCCGGTTTTCCCTGTCCTAAAATTTCTCCTGCATATCGGTAAAAGGCACCCGAGCGTTCTATAACTCCAAGTTCAGTTCCGACATCCAATACCCCCCCAGCTTTTGAAATGCCGTCAAGGTTCATTATGTCAAATTCTGCAACCCTAAAAGGTGGAGCAACTTTATTTTTAACAATCCTTGCCCTATGTCGGGAACCGATAACAACATCTCCTTCTTTGAGGGATTCTGTTTTTCTCAAATCAATTCTTACTGATGCATAAAACTTTAATGCCAAACCTCCCGGAGTCGTCTCGGGGTTCCCAAACATAACTCCAATCTTTAGACGCAACTGATTTGTGAAGATAAGACAAGTTTTGGTTTTGCTTATCGCGCCGGTTAGTTTTCGGAGAGCTTGAGACATGAGTCTCGCCTGTACTCCCATCACCGCGTCACCCATCTCTCCCTCAATTTCGGCTCGTGGGACCAAAGCTGCTACAGAGTCAACAACAATTACGTCAACTGCCCCTGAACGAACCAAAGTTTCGACTATTTCTAAAGCCTGCTCTCCGGTATCTGGTTGGGAAATTAAAAGTTCATCAACATTTACTCCTATTGCTTCTGCACGTTGCGGGTCTAGAGCGTGCTCTGCATCTACAAAAGCACAAGTTCCACCTTGTTTCTGGGCTTGCGCAATAACACTTATGGCAAGAGTTGTTTTCCCTCCTGCCTCAGGGCCATAAATTTCGATAACTCTACCTCTGGGGAATCCTCCAACCCCTAGTGCTAAATCAAGGGCTATAGATCCTGTCGGAATGACATCTACATGTCCTTGAGCTGCCGTCCGCTCACCAAGCCGCATTATTGATCCAACTCCATACTGTTTATCAATCTGCTGCATTGCAATTTGAATCGCTTGAAGTTTTTCTGATTGTGGAGTCTGTACAGGAGGTTCTACTGTTGAATTGCTATTCTTTTTTGCCATATCCAAAGAAACTATACCATACAATACCCAAACGTCAAGCAACAAAAAATTGCCCGATAACGTTTGTTACAAAGCTCGAATGGAGTGAACCAATTCTGCTAGCTCACCGACAACTGCCGCCACATTGTGTGTATTGCCAACCCCGCCAATTTTCGACCGCGACCAGCGGACGTCATCTGTGCGAATTCTTTCGTGCGGATCAGGAAGGGTTCTTTTCAACGCTAAACTAAACCCCACTCCGTAACGTCGCTGTTCCGGGGCAACTACATCCGACAAAAGCAATGATGACGGTCTATCGCTTATTAAGTTCCCTTCCAGACTGTCTGCTTTCTCTTCAAATTTCCAGCGCTCGCTGGACGTTCCGGATACAACAAGCACTTCTCCCCACACAGGAAATGTTTTGGTGTTAAACATGGTGATATTAATATCTGCAATCCGACCACGAAGAACAATCCGGCCATGCCACTTGCCACTCTCTAAATTATAATCTGGAAGCGCTAAAACGAACGACAACGAGGGTAACTCTCGAGAGAGGGATGCGACTTCTACCCTAGCGGGAATAGTACCCAAGGCTTCAGTCATTTTTTACTCACCACCTTCCAGCTTATCCAATATTAATAATACTCCTACGAAGCAAATTAAGCTAACTGTCAAGTGCTAATGGGTATTTATATACGAGTTTCGCACTTTGTCATTCCGTACTTGCCGCCAGAGGCGAACCTCGTATTCAGCGGGATACGGAATCTATACAAATAAGTATTGATATCTTCACTTTGTTCAGAATCGATAATTGGCATTGTCACAATGTTCTTAGAACATCTTTTGCAAAGTTTAATAATTCTTTCTGCAAAGGCTGCCGTTCTTTCTTCTAGGTCGTATTTAATTCCAACTTGCGTCATTGACCGAGGTAATCCGCCACCTGTTGGACGAACACGTTAGTCCTCCACTGGCCATTCTACTTAGCCCTCACTTATGACGCAGCTGGCATGGTGTTGGCATCCAACGTACTGCTCTTGACAAGAGTCATTACACGACCTACATTCGTATTATTGGAAACAGAACGAAATATACCACCAGTTGCTGAGCAGGACCCTCGCAAGCCCCAGCCTAGCATATCAACACCAGATCCTGATGCCGCGTCGTGCGGACCCAGCGTTGAAGCCAATCGTTCGGTAGACCTCGCCTCGTTGCAGGCTACTCTCGCGTCATCCGAGTTCTATCACGCATTCGGGCGGGCGTCGAGTACGGCCCGCAACTCCTTTATCCAGACAATCCACCAGGCGCTGATTATCTGCCGGGCGACTGACAAGGATATGTCGCGGCGGACGACTGCATCAGAGGAGTACGACATCAGACGCAAGAACCTCGACAAATGGGGAGAAAACGCAATCGGCCGTCTACACCTCGACTCAAGAGTGTTCGACACTCTCCTTCGGAACAACATCGAGAACATAGACCAGCTACGCTCCATCACACAAGCGGACCAGTTAGCTGAGCTGCGATGGTTTGGGCCAGTGGCAGTAAAACAGGCGAAAGAAGAAATGCACTACTTCGATGATCTCCCTCCTGACCACCCCGAGTGATGATCCGGCTACGCTCACGGGTTACCTGGCTTTACGCGTTTGGTGTGACTGCTCAACTTGGGAGAACGCGGCCCTAGTCGTGGCATACCCGAAGTGCCGGATGAGACTCATAATCATCGAGAAAGCGCCACTATCGATGCTTTCTGTTAACGCTCCACAAACGTCAACAACAGAAAACCACCACTCGTTGTTATAAATAGTTTTTCTGACTTTTTTGCCTTTGAAGATAGCAACCTTAGTAGTCTCAGGAGCAATTGTCATACCTACATTCCAGATTGAATCGCAACCCTTTGGTTATTTAACTTAGCTAAGAATACCTCAAAAGGAGTGAAATATCCAAGACATT
>MHBW01000003.1:12505-53893 GCA_001816385.1 Candidatus Blackburnbacteria bacterium RIFCSPHIGHO2_01_FULL_43_15b | reverse complement strand
TGCGAGCCGCGCCACTGGGCGCGGCGAGCATTCAGTCTTGTCCCCAGCGAAAAAGTTGAAAAGTTTTGAATTGTGGAGATGGAGGGAGTTGAACCCTCATCCGAGCAAGATTTTTAAACGTGTCTACAAGCTTATTTTGCTAATTATTCTCGCCGGGAAACTCTCTAGCAAACCAAAGTTAGTTTCCAAGCAAAGATCAAGGCTTGGCCGGTACTGATCAGGTTACTGGTTGCGTTCTGGGTTATCAGTTGACACCCAACACATTACGACCAGACACATAGTGTGCGGATGCGAGCTATATTACGCGAATGCGTAATTATAAGCTCGGGCTTCGGTTTGACCCGTGCCTTTTATATTTTTGACTATTGTTTAACGAGTTGTTAGTCAAACTCGGCTTGCAACGTGTTAAAGTACTTTCCCGTCGATGCCTATCATCCCCTGGGTGGTAATTTGCTTACCATTTGCCTCTGGCTTCGACCTCAGCTTCGCGCGCTATGTCGCGACGCTTTTTAGCCTCCTTTTTCTCGAACTGTTTCTTGCTTCGAGCTAAAGCCAACTGAACCTTAACCAAAGGTCCCTTATTATACAAGCAAAGGGGTATCAAATTCAAGTTTTGCTGCTTTATTCTTGTACTCAAAGAAAGAAGCTCTTTCTTGTGCAACAAAAGCTTTCTGGTGCGCAATGGATCGTAATCTTTTACTGATGTGGTAATATGCGCAGGAATGTTGGCTCCCACCAGATATGCTTCACTGTCTTTAACCCTGCCATAAGCTGAATTTATATCTCCTCGACCGGCTCTTAAAGCTTTAGCTTCAGTCCCCAGCAAGCAAATGCCCGCCTCGAATGTTTCCAGGATTTGATAATCACGTCGGGCGCGCTTGTTTAATATTTTCATATACTGCAAGTATACTAAATTATGGGTATTTTAGATTTTTTGTTTCCCAAGCAATGTGTTGGATGTAAAAAAGGTGGCACATATTTTTGCCACGATTGTGTCGCTCGCGCCAAAAGAACCTTTCCGCTTGTTTGTCCGGTTTGTGAACGGGCTTCAATTGATGGCGTAACCCATGCAAAATGTAAAAGCGGAGTTTCTCCCGAGGGGCTATTTTCAGTTTGGGAATATACAGGCGTCCCAAGAAAACTTATTATTCAACTTAAATACAAATTTGTGGAAGAGGCGGCCTGCGATTTGGCGCGAGGAGTGTCTTTAGAGCTGTCGAAGTCTTGCCCATATTGGTTAAAAGGTAAAAACACCTTGGTGCCTATACCTTTATATTGGAGACGCGAAAACTGGCGTGGGTTTAATCAAGCCAAAAACGTGGGGGAATTAATTGCACAACAAATGGGTTGGGAATTTAAAGATTTATTGGTTCGCACCAAAAACACCAAGCATCAGGTGGGTTTAAAAGGTGAGGAGCGCAAAACCAATGTTGGTGGAATATTTCAAATTGAAAAGTGGATCGTCTTGAACCTAAACAAAAAGATTGTTCTTTTTGACGATGTCTGGACGACCGGTTCAACCTTAAAAGAAGCCACAAAAACCCTCAAGGCGGAAGGCTTTGCACAAGTGTATTGCCTGACTTTGGCTAGATAATTAGTTTTTCGATAATTCACCAACAGAGCTAAAACCGAGTTTAGAATACCACTCGTCGAAGGAGAATATTGTATTTGTAGCTAATTTTTCGGCGGTAGCTGCCACAACAGCGTCAAAGATGGTATTTTTCTTGGAAACCGCTTTTTTTTCAAAGATAACCCCTGCTCTTTTTTGGGTTTCTGAGTCTATATATTCAACCTCGTATGCTCCCTGTAAATATTGTTGATTGATAAAGTGGGCTTCCTTGGGTTTATTTAAGCTCCGTTTAAGGGCTGTGATTGCTTCTAATATGGCAGTATTTGGAAAAACTACGGTGATACCCATTCGGGCGAGAGTTTCACTAAACGCTTTTGCTTTATTGTGTAGAGGATCCTCGTCGAAAGTTAACGCTATTAGTATGTCTGCATCTGCCACGATGCGATTACTCATGGTTCTTGTCCTTCTCTCCGCCCCAAGTGTAGTAATCCATGTTTTTTACCACATCTTTTGGAGCATTTTTGTCGTACGGAAGAGACTCCGCAAAATGGGCAAGGTCGAGCAAGGCTTGCGCAGATTTAGACTTGGGGATTTTGACTTGTTTAAGTCCTTTCTCTAAAGCAAGACGCGCAATTTCGGCTTTGGTTTTCTTGCTAAGTTTGGCTTTGATGTCCAACTCTTTTTTCAAGTTGTCGGTTAAATATAGATGAAGGCGGTACATATGCTTAAAAAGTTAACACATAACACATGTGCTGTCAAGTGGGGAGAAAATACCCACCATTTCTGATATAATGCATGCAACCTGGAGGGTTGCCAGAGCGGTAATGGAGCGGCTTGCTAAGCCGTGGCGGCGAATAGCCGTCCACAGGTTCGAATCCTGTACCCTCCGCAACTGTTTGCACTTGTAGCTCAGCGGATAGAGCATAGGATTCCGGATCCTAAGGTCGGTGGTTCGAATCCACCCGAGTGCGCCTGTAATTATCTGGAGAGGTCAGATAGTGGTTCATTCTACGCGCTTGGAAAGCGCGCGAGCGCAAGCTCACGCGGGTTCGAATCCCGCCCTCTCCGCCAAGTTTTGTGGAAGGGTGCTCCGAATGGTAAGGAACTGGTCTTGAAAACCAGCGCTCAGCAATGGGCTTGTGGGTTCGAGTCCCACCCCTTCCGCATTCTCATCTGTGATATAATCTGGTATAAATCATGCCCGAGGAAGACTTGGCTGTTCCAGTTCCGACTGTTGTTGTCCAGACAAAAGAGCTCTTTTCTTGGCATGCATACGCTCGGCCCTTTAAAAAAAGGAATAGAGAATTTTTTACCACCATTTTGGCGGTCGCTTTCCTGCTTTCTGTGATCTTTTTCACCATTGGCGGTGTTTTGCCTGTTGTTGTGATCATCTCTCTGGTTTTTTTGGTTTACGTTTTATCAAGCGTTGCCCCGGAGCAAGTGGAGCACAAAATAACCACAAGAGGCGTGGTTTTTGTGGGGAAGACCTATCTTTGGGAAGAGTTGACAAGATTTTGGATGGCGGAACGGTTTGGCAGCGAACTCTTGATAGTTGAAACAACCAGATTGCCTGGAAGGATAGAGTTTGTAATCGGTTCAGAGGATAGAGAAAAAATAAAAGAAATAATGCAGGAATATTTAGTAAACGAAGAAGCTGCCCCAACTTTTTTGGACAAAGCTGCGTCATGGTTGTCAAAAAGGATTCCTTTAGAAGCTTAAGAACCTCGCCTATGGCGAGAACCTTGCGATTGTTTTGCGAGGATGCGACACAATCGTAAAATTTTTTTGCACAAGTAAGGTAAAGTTATGCAAAAAAGATTGCACCCGTAGCTCATCTGGACAGAGCGCGACTTTGCGGAAGTCGAGGCAGTAGGTTCGAATCCTATCGGGTGCGCATGGTAGAACAATTAACAACAGGAGCAACAGTATTTAGAAAAAAAAGAGGACAAGCGGAATGGCTTGTGATAAAGGCCGGCTCAAAAGCGTTCGGGGAATTGATAAAAGGCTCCGTCAGGCGCGGAGAGTCTTCCGTGGGCGCGATTTTGCGGATTTTGCGGGAAGAACAGGGAATGGTTGTTGAAGTTTTGGAGGAATCCGGCAGAATTGGTTCTTCTTCAAAAACCATTTATTATCTTATTGAACAGTCGGCGCCTGCTGATAAACAAAGAATAACCCACCGGGAAAAATGGGGACAATACGGCCAAATTGTAAAGTCGTTGGGATCCGACAAAGAGAGAAAAATACTATCCCAGGCGAAAGATGTTTTAAAAGAGCTTATCAAGAAGAGAGAGGACGAAGCAAAAATAAATTGAAAAGGCAATTCTCAAGCGGCGGAACCGTATATCGCCAATCTTCTTCAAACATTGAGTGGTTATTGATAAAGCCCACAGGCAAAAATCGCTGGCAATTTCCCAAAGGATGGATTGATGCGGGGGAGACTTCCCGGGAGGCGGCTATAAGAGAAGTTCGCGAAGAAGGTGGGGTTGAGGGAGAGTTAGGGGGAAAGTTGATACGATTACGATCTTTTTTGCCGAAAACGGCGAGAGAGTTATTAAAAAAGTTGACTTTTACTTGGTAAAATATTTAAAGGATACAAAAGAAGGTCACGATTGGGAAACAGAAGAAGTCGTTTGGCTGCCATACGAGGCAGCGTTCGAGAAATTAACCTTTAAAAGTGAAAAAGAAGTTTTAGAGAAAGCAAACAAACTACAAAAAGCCTCTTGACCTTCGCATTTTGTTTGGGTATAGTAAATGTATGCCTCGATTGATTTTTACCAATGATTCCCAAAAGACTTTTTTACAGTTAGTGAGAGTATCAAGTGGACTCTCGAATGAGGAACTTGCTCAACTATGCGAGGTTTCGGGTAGGACGTTTAGAGATTGGGTTCGTGGAAAATACAACATATCAAAATCTGCTGCACAAAGTTTATCCGAAAAGTTCTCGGTTCCCATTCCCGAAAATACCGCAGAGGTTAATGACTATTGGTATGTAAATAAGTGAGCATCTTTAGGATGGCGCAAGCGATTTGAGTTATATGGAAATAAGCCTTTTGGCACATTGGAGGGCAGACGAAAAGGCGGAAGAAACTCACTTAAAACACACAAACTTCTGAAAACAAAGTTTTTCAATGTAAATACAATAAAAAGACCACAACCTAACTGCAAGTTGGCAGAGATAATTGGAGTTTTAATGGGGGACGGAAGTTTGACTCCCAGTCAAACTAGCATTTATTTGAATATCAAAACCGACAAACCATACGCCAGGTTTTTGCGGAAACAATTGCTGGCACTCTTTGGGGTGAATGTCGCGGTAAGAGAAAACTGCAAAGAGTCAGTTGTTGTGGTTTGCATTAGCAGTAGTAGGTTGGTGGGATTTCTTCACAGGAAAGGTTTGCCAATTGGAGACAAACTAAGAAACGGTTTAGACATTCCAAGTTGGATTTATACGCGAAAAAGTTGGCTGCGTGCATGTCTTAGAGGAATGTTGGACACCGACGGGTGTACTTATATCGATCATCATTTGTATAAGGATAAAAAGTATGGCCATTTGGGAATCGCTTATACTACTTACTCTCCTGCTTTGAAGAAAAACATCACTAAGGCACTTAAAATTTTGGGTTATGCACCCACATTAACTACTAAGCATAGAGTTTTGCTCCGGAGAGAAAAAGAAATACTAAGATTTTTCGGTGAAATTGTGCCTAGCAACAAGCGTCATTATGCTATACTTAACAGATTTCTGGAGGAGTACCGAAGTGGTTATAACGGGACCGCCTCGAAAGCGGTTGTCGCCGCAAGGTGACCGTGGGTTCGAATCCCACCTCCTCCGCCAAGAATCACATTTCGAAAAATCAAGATTGGAAGCCTCGGCGCAAAGCGCCTCGGCATGGTATTTTCCCGCAATTTTGAAGGCATTTTTGAAATCGCACGCCAGCGTGCGGTCGGCAATGCGGAAGTTCGAACTTCAATCAAAAAACACCGCTCATTTCATTCGCAGAGTCGGTGGCGTTCGTCGGCACACCTCGGAAGAAATGATGTGTAGCGAATCCTGTACCCTCCGCCAAATAATCTCAAGTTGACCTCAAAAGATGATCCGAATATAGTTGCTCCAGTCAGGGATTGTTGCGTCTAAGGAGGTAATTAGGTGAAAGACGCCGTGTGCGGTACATTAAAAAATGTACAACCCCTCATTTTTTCTCCGAGTCCTTGACTTGAAACTTTGGTAATACTATAATTTAGGTAATACCATGCAAATTCCAGCGACGACTATTACCCAAAAAGGACAAGTAACAATACCCGTTGAAGTTAGGCGCCTCCTTCGCTTAAGAAGCGGGGACAAAGTTAGGTTTGTAGTGACTCAAAAGAAAGAGGTTAAAATCAAAACAGCAGAACGTACTTCCATAATGCATCTTTATGGTTCACTCAAACCACGGGTAAAAGTTCCAAAATTTAAGACGGGCGAGGAACTGATTAGATGGGAAAGCGAGGCTTTTGAACGAGGTGTAGCCGAAGAAGACCGCAGGATATTGCGAAATTACTCGAAACACAAATGATCTTTTTAGATGCAAACGTAATACTTCGTTTTATACTTGATGACAATCCTATATTTTCACCAAAAGCAAGATCAATATTTGAGACAATAAACAGTGGGCGAGTCAAGGTCTTCATAAGTGCAATGGCTGCGTTTGAAGTAGTGTTTACACTTGAGCGAACATACAGCCTCTCCAAATCAATAATCGCCCAAAAGTTTTTATCAATTCTTAAATTAGAGAACGTGAGGTCTGATAAACCGAATGTTCTTGAGCAGGCGCTAGGTTTTTATGAAGAAAAAAACGTTAGTTTTGCCGATGCTTATCAGACCGCCTTAGTGTTGAAAAAGAAAGTTAAAAAGATTTACTCTTTCGACTCCCATTTTGACAGGTTCCCACACATCAGCAGGATTGGTGAATAGCCTCCTTCTTTACTTCCACTGTATACTTCACTTACAAATGGCTCCAGATAATCAAATCGAAGAAATAAAGCGCAAGACAGACATTGTGGAAATTATTGGCGAATATGTTGATTTAAAAAAAGCCGGGAGAAACTACAAAGGTCTTTGCCCCTTTCATGGTGAAAAAACTCCCTCTTTTATGGTTTCCCAGGAGCTTCAAATTTTTAAATGTTTTGGATGTTCCGTCGGAGGGGACGTTTATAAATTTTTGGAAGACTACGAAAAAATTGATTTTCCCCAAGCCTTAAAAATCTTGGCTGACAGGGCAGGAGTTAAGCTGCGCCCTCTTGGGGGCTTTGCCGGATATGAAGAAAAGGAAGAGCTTTACAAAGTAAATTTTTTAACCGCTGAGTTTTACCACTATTTATTAGCTGAACACCCCTTGGGAGAGGTGGCGCGGCAATATTTAGCCAACAGGGGGATAACTTTAGAAACAGTTAAGCTTTTTAAAATTGGTTTTGCACCGGACAGATCTGACACACTTTTTAACTTTCTGGGCAAAAAGAGAGGATACAAACCGGAAATAATTGTCAAGGCGGGCTTGTCTGTTTTGCGCAATGGCCAGTATTTTGATCGTTTTCGCGGACGGGTGATTTTTCCATTATCAGACCATTACGGAAACATTTTGGGGTTTTCTGGAAGAGTTATAAAAGACGGGGGAGAAATAGCAAAATATATAAATAGTCCCGACACTTTGGTTTATAAAAAGGGTAACAATTTGTTTGGTTTAAACATTACCAAACAGGATATTAAAAAAGCCGGATTTGCCATTGTTGTCGAGGGGGAGTTTGACCTTTTGTCTTCTTATCAGGCAGGGGTAAAAAATGTTGTTGCCATCAAAGGTTCGGCCTTCACTCCGGAGCAGGCACAGCTTGTTAGCAGGTTTTGCTCTCAAGTTTATTTAGCACTGGACGCAGATTTTGCGGGAGATCAAGCCGCAAGGCGCGGGATAGATATCTTAAAAAAAGCGGGTGTTGATATTCGAGTTGTCAAAATGGGAGATGGGGCAAAGGACCCTGATGATTTTGCCCGCTCGGATCCGGAAGGCTGGGAAAAAGTTGTCAAAGAAGGAGAGGGCATTTACGATTTTTTGATAAGAACTGCTTTTTCAAAATTTGATGCTCAAACTACAGAGGGAAAAGAAAAAATAAGCCGCGAGCTATCTCCGATATTGGCTGGGATTGAAGACGAAATTGTTAAAGCATCTTGCATGAAAACAGTAGCTGGTCGACTTGGCGTACCAGAGGAAGCAGTTGTCAGGCAGGTTAGGAAACACCAGGCAGCTTTTACCCAACAAGGAGGAGAAAGTATCCCGGCAAAGATGGAAGAAAAATCTCGAAGAGAAATTTTGGAAGAAACCCTTCTGGGGCTAATTTTACAGTCTCCAAATTTAGAAAAGTTTGATGGGGTATTCAAAACTAATAAAGCTTTAAGGCTGGCTCAGACCTTGCCAAATTGGGGGAAAGATAAATTTGATCCGGGGGAATTTGCGGCCTCCTTGCCAGCAGAGCTTAGGGACTTTTTTGGCGAAGTATTTTTTGCATACAGCGATTCCAGTAGCTTGAAAATAGAAGAGGAAATCGAGGAGATTAAAAAAGAAATTGAAATTTTGGATCTGAGAGAAAGAATTTTGCAGATAACCAGAGACATTGCACAAAGAGAATCAACAGAGGATCCGGAAACGTTGAGAATCTTAACCGAAGAATTGGATTGTGCGGCAAAGAATTTAGGTAAGCTCGAGAACGAGTAAAAGAAGTGGTATCATACATACACATGCGACCGCGCAAAAAGCGTGATAACTTTTTGTTAAATGACACAACAAGCTTTGAGAAAACCAGTACAAGAGGTTCTTGATCGGGGGGAGAAACAAGGTTTCTTAACCCAGGATGAAATTTTGGATGTTTTTCCTGATGCCGAAGACCGTTTGGAAGAACTGGATGAATTTTATTTCCAACTTCAAGCGCGCGGAATTGATGTTTTTGAATCGGTTACTGAAGATGGGTTGATTGAAGAAGCAAAAGCTCCGGCTGATCTTGAGCGGGAGATTGAGGCTTTGACCCGTTTTGACGAGGGAGTTTCTACAGATCCAGTCAGGCAATATCTTCGGGAAATTGGACGCGTCCGACTTTTGGGGCCTGAAGAAGAAGTTGATTTGGCCAAGAGAATAGAGAAAAGCGAAAGAAGGGCAAAAGAGGTTCTTACCCAATCAAATTTAAGGCTTGTTGTTTCCATTGCTAAAAAATATGTAGGGCGGGGTTTAACTCTTTTGGATCTTATTCAGGAAGGCAACCAGGGTCTTATCCGAGCGGTTGAAAAATATGATTGGAGAAAAGGTTACAAGTTCTCAACGTATGCTACATGGTGGATTCGCCAAGCCATAACCCGCGCAATTGCAGACCAGGCCCGAACCATTCGTATTCCGGTTCATATGGTGGAGACGATCAATAAGCTTTTCCACACTTCCCGTCGCTTGATGCAGGAATTGGGTAGGGAGCCGACAGCTGAGGAAATTGGCGGAGAATTAGAACTTACGGCCGATCGCGTTCGGGAGATTTTCAAGATTGCTCAAGAGGTTACTTCCATTGATGCCAAAGTTGGGGACGATGAAGACTCCTTCCTGGGAGATTTTATTGAAGACACAAGACAACCTTCACCGGTTGACCAAGCATCCCGTGAGCTCTTAAAGGAAAGCCTAGAGGAAGTTTTGGGAAGCTTATCAGATCGTGAAGCAAAAGTTTTGCGTCTACGTTTTGGTTTGAATGGTTCAAAACCAATGACCTTGGAAGAAGTGGGGCGCGAGTTTGGCGTGACCCGCGAACGTATTCGCCAAATTGAAGCCAAGGCATTAAGAAAATTAAAACACCCCTCCCGCCGCAAGAAACTTCAGGATTATTTGGAATAAATAATGAATTAGAGTAGAGCTTCAGCCAAGATCAAGCCATTTTTCTTGTAAAACGAATCAAATGAGAAAACTGTTTTGATGTTGTTTGCGCGGGCGCAGGCAAGAACATAAAAATCAAAAGGAGAGTTTTTCTTGGAGGTTTTTGGATTATAGATATCACCAGTTAAGGTTTGCTCATTTTTACCTTCGAGTGGACTTCCGAGGTTTTTGTAAATTTTAAGCAATTTAGCAGCTAAGTCAGGACGCTTAACCATTTTATCTTTGGCCAGAGTAGTAGCGGCTTCCAAAATAATGGCATATGGAGCAAAAATATCTGAATTATTGACTTTTAGAAACTTAAGAATCTTTGTGCAACGTTCATGCAGTGCATCGTCATTGTGTATTAGACCAATGATTGTATCAGAGTCTATAACCACACTTCCAGCACTGTTGTCATCATTCCCAGGTATACTTGTCATGATTTTTAGCTAGGTCCTTGGGACCACCCTTCATATGGAAGGTAGTCAACTCTTCCAAAAATTTTAGCCCAGGGCTTAAGTCTTTCTTTTTTACAGCCTTTTTCTTAGGTGCTCGAGTAATAAGTACAACAGGTTTACCTTGTTTCTCAACAATAAATTCTTCTCCCAAGTACTGCACTTTATTTGTAATTTCTGCAAAGCGTGTTCTGGCCTCAGTTGTGCTAATTAGTATTGGCATAAAAACAAGTTAACACATATTTGACAAAATGTCAAATTGTATAAAACGTACAGACTAAAGTGCACCCAGCCATTGGTGCACAAAGTAAATTGAAAATATCACCGATGCCGCGCAGGCGCATTGCCACATAATTTGATAAACAAACCAAACGGTGTATTCATCTTTAAAGAAAAAGTACGGCCACTGGGTTTTTCCGGGATTTCTGTTTACAGTTGAGAATTGTTGGTTAAACCAGTAAATGCTTTCCCCAATTTAACACTTGTTTTGTGTTGTGTTCTCTGTGTAGTATGTTGTCAAAGAGATTGTGCTAAAGGAAGCAGGTGTAACTCCTGCACTGTGCCGCAACCGTAATCCTGAGCGTAGTCGAAGGAAAGTCGGAAAACTAGCAATCCAAGAATCCCGAGCAGGAAAATATGATAACCGCTGAGCGCCGATATTCATCTGTTGAGTTTGCCTCTTCAATTTCCCACGAGTCACGCCTTGTAGCTGATCCTTATGTTTTATGGTGGACGGAGAAAGGTTTGTATTCTCCAAACCACAGATGTCTTGTCCGTTCATGTATCCAAGAAAATTCCCCAGACATGGCAGCTTATGATTTCCTGGAAGATGTGGTTAGAAAAGAAACTGAAGGTACAGTTTTCTGGTTTAGTCCGGCGCTTAATCCTTGCGAATCTCACAAAATACTTGGAACAGAGATATACACTGCTGAGAACGGCAGGAAAATTACTTTTAACTTTGCAGTTCTATTCCTGCGATCCGAAATTTCAACAGAACAGTTTGTAGGCGCGGCAAACGGCATTGCCGAATATGCAAAAGAAGCGGAGATAAGCGATGCCTTGGAGAGAAGGAAGAGGCCAATATTTTTAAACGGTACTACCGTTCACTGGACGCATTTTGCAGACTTAGTACTTCCTAATAAAGAATGGGAAAGGATAAGAAATAAAGAAGTTTGGCTGGAGAAAAGAGAGATATTAAGAGCAATACGCCGAGGCGATACCCAAATCTATGGGGGACACCCATTGAGTTGTCCACTAAACGCTTTTGATGCGATGTTTATGCTGGGCGATAGTGTAATGTGTCCAAATTGCCAAAGAGTAGTGCGTGTGGCAAAAGGCGAGATGTGCCCTGGATGTGGAAAGACTAGGCCCCGTTTTGGGTGCATATAAAAAAAGAAAAGCTGGCTGCTTGTACCCTTGGGTGGGATAGGGCATGAGCAGCCAGCGTGGGCAGTGACTACCAGTGGCGAGGAAGGGCGGGGGAGGACAGTTCCGAGTCCAGAATCCACTCCACCAACTCTTGATCGAACGCTTTACGCGGTATCAAGATAGTGCACACCCCGATATTTGTGTGGACCACCTGAGGGACAACCCTTACCGCTACGTGATCCTGCGGAGTCCTGAAGGAAACAAACTCGGTTTTGGGAATGTCGGTGAAGTCGCCTTCTACGACAAGCCCAAGTTCATCAGCGCGTTTTAGATCGATCACGGCAACCTCCTTGTATGTAGTGTGCTGCACAGCAAAAAAAGACCTCCCGCTTCTGGGAGGTTCCCTTGTGCTTTTTAGCTTTGAGCTATTTAGCTACAGGCCTCCCGCTCCTTTTTAATAAGGAGAGTAAGTGGAAGGACGGTAAACCAAACACTAAAGCTCGACATTCGTAAGTATATTGTAGTATCAAGAGTATGCCTATGTCAAATTTAAACAGGGGCTTGACAAGCCAACAATACATTGTTTACACTAGCACTCGCTAAGGACAACTGACAAATTATGGCTGATATTAATTTGAAACCAACTGCCGGTTATCTACTTCTTGAGCCGGAAGAGGCAGAGACAAAAACTGCCTCAGGAATTGTTTTGCCGGATAAAGCTGGGGAAAAACCCCAATCCGGAAAAGTTTTAGCCGTTGGAGATGAAGAGGTAACTGATGGTGGTGCAAAGCGGCAAAGTCCAGCCAAAGTTGGAGATAGGGTAATTTATAAAAAATGGGGAGGGAATGAAATGAAGATAAATAGCAAAGAATACTTGTTTGTAAAGTTTGACGATATTCTTGCAATTTACAAATAATCTATGGCAAAACAATTACTGTTCGGGAAAAATGCGCGAACTGCCCTCCTTTCTGGTATTGATCAGCTGGCTCGGGCTGTAGTGACAACCTTGGGGCCAAAGGGGAGAAATGTTGCCATTGATCGCAAATGGGGAGCCCCTCGGGTTATTCACGACGGAGTCTCAGTTGCCAAGGAAGTAGAGCTTAAAGATCCTTTTGAGAATATGGGTGCCCAGCTTATTCGAGAAGCCTCTTCAAAAACCAATGATGTGGCTGGAGACGGAACCACAACCGCTACGCTTTTAGCCCAGGTCATAACTCAAGAGGGCATCAAAAGGATTGAGGCGGAAAAAGATCCTGCTAATCCTATGGTTTTAAAGCGCGGGATTGAAAAAGGAGTAGTCGCAGTTTTAGCAGAAGTTGGCAAGGTGGCCAAACCGGTTAAAAATAAAGAAGAAATAGAGCAGGTTGCAACTAACTCTGCGCAAAACGGGGAGATTGGGAAAATTATTGCTGAGGCTTTGGAAAGAGTTGGCAACGAAGGAGTTGTTACGGTTGAAGAAGGAAAAGGCTTAACTATCGAAGTGGAGTACAAGGAAGGAATGGAGTTTGACCGCGGTTATGCCTCTGCATATTTTGTCACCAACCCGGAACGGATGGAAGCAGAAATTGATAGCCCCAGGATTTTAATTACTGATAAGAAAATTTCAGCCATATCCGACCTTTTGCCATTTTTGGAAAACACAGTAAAAGTTTCGAAAAATATTGTTATTATCGCTGATGAAATTGAAGGCGAGGCATTGGCGGTGTTGGTGGTTAATAAATTAAAAGGCACATTTAGTGTTTTGGCTGTAAAAGCTCCAGGATTTGGCGATAGGCGCCGTGAAATGCTTGAGGATGTTGCGACTTTGACCGGTGGAACGGTTATTTCTGAAGATACCGGCAGAACTTTAGAATCAGTCACACTTGATGATTTGGGAACTGCTGATAAAGTTTGGTCGGACAAGGACAATACAAGAATAATTGGTGGAAAAGGTGATAAGGGGAAAATTGATGCCCGCATTGCTCAAATTAAAAGGGGCATAAGCGAGACTGATTCAGATTTTGACCGCGAGAAACTGCATGAACGATTGGCAAAGCTTGCTGGAGGGGTGGCCCAAATTAATGTTGGTGCGGCAACTGAGGTTGAACTTAATGAGAAGAAAGAAAGAGTTAAAGATGCGGTTGAGGCAACCAAAGCAGCGCGTGAAGAGGGTATTGTTCCGGGAGGGGGCGTAACACTTCTGCGCGCTCGGGAAGTAATCAAGGGAGTTAACGCAGAAAACAAAGACGAACAGGCAGGTTTGGATATTCTTTATGCCGCGCTAGAGCAGCCAATTCGCTGGATATTGAAAAATGCAGGCGAAAAAGAAGATGAGGTTGTTGGAAAAGTCTTGGCTTCGAAAGATTCAGCCTACGGATTTAATGTGATGAGCGAAAAGTATGAAAATATGCTTGAGGCAGGGATTTTAGATCCGGCGAAAGTTGTTAGATCTGTTGTTCAGAATTCAGCTTCTGTAGCGATGATGGTTTTGACGACAGAAGGATTGGTGGCAACCGAGCCGGAGCCTGAGAAACCAATACCTGGCGGGATGGGTGGTATGGACTATTAGTGTGTCGCTTCCGAGCAAAACACCAACAAGGTTCTTCTGAGGTTCTTACTAAGACTACTGTGCGGAAGCGGTAGTTGTGGTGGTAAGCGGGGGCAAGAAGGTTAAAGGATTGATTTTGGCTCCATTGCGATAAATCTCCAAATGAAGATGTGGACCTGTGGCACGTCCTGTGGTTCCAACTTCACCAATTGTAGTTCTTGTATCGATATCCTGGCCTACGGTAACAAGAATTTTTGACAAGTGGGCATATCGGGAACCATAGCCGTTTAAATGGTCAATAACTATTGATTTTCCGTAACCAAATCTAAAGTTTTCGATAACAATAACTTTCCCGTCCATAACTGGTTTGATCGGGTCTCCAACTTTGCCTTTTAAGTCGATACCAGGATGGTAGGAAAAATAGCCTTGATTTATGGTGACAAACTCAACAGGGTATCGAAGGCGAACGTCTGTTGACAGCGGTTGATCTATTGATAACACATCAACTTCGGCAAAAGTGGCGTTTTGAGTGCGGGGCATGTACCCCAAACCGGGAGTAGTAATACTGGCTATAATTGCTGCAGCAGCCAGGTTCTTACCGACCATTGACCTTAAATTGCCTTTTTCGAAGACGTGCCTAAAGAACCGGCTGATTTTTGAGCCTGAACGGGTTTTTTTAATATCTTCCCATTTTGGGAAAAAAGAGGCACAAGAAACGTTCCGTCGTTGTTTTACAACCTGCACGCGGAACTTGTAACCACCAAGTAAATTGGTAGAAAGTTGTATCATATGTCCCCGCCTCAGGCGAGGATAGTTGTTTTACCTTCTTCAAAAGAGAAACCTTGGTCAGGACAGAGTTGGTGAGTTTACTCTTTGGGGCAACAAAAAACCTGACACATCATGTGTTCAGGATTAACGGGAGCATTGTACCTTGATATAGGCTAAAAGTCAAGTTCTGTGGGCTGCTTTTGAGGCGCCAGCGAGAATCGAACTCGCTCATGGAAGATTTGCAGTCTCCTAGCTTCCCACTTGCCTATGGCGCCACTTGTCTAATGCTTATTCTACCACAATTTGAACCTATTGCGCAGCAACAAGGTTCTCCAGAGGAGGTTCTTATTGCGCTTGAGGCTGGGGTTTGTTATCTTTGGCTGTGAGTCGAAAATGGCTAATTGTAGGCGTGGTTGTCCTTATTGGGCTGGGAGCAACGTGGTTTTTTCTAAAAAACAGAATTTCTCCTCCTCAGGCTAAAGTCCAGATTATCCAAACAAATGTGTCAGCCGCAGTTTATATTGACGGTAGGCAGGTCTCTTTTGCTACTCCCTACGAAGAATATAGAAAGCCGGCAGAAATAATCTTAAGACTGGTGCCCTCAAGCTCTGGCAAGCCTATGGCAGTTTGGGAATCTAAAATAACTTTAACAGAAGGGGTAACAACGGTTATCAGGCACGACTTTGGCGAGACAAACGATCTTTCTGCCGGGGAAGTGCTTTCATTTGAAAAAACTGGAAGTAAAAAGGCGGAACTGGCTGTAGTTTCGGTGCCTGACGCAGCGGAGGTAAAGTTTGATGGCCAATCGCGGGGTTTTACGCCTTTGCCTATACATAACGCTTCTTCGATGGAAGAACACACACTAACCGTCTCTCATCCTGGGTATGTGACTCGCGAGATAACTGGTTTGAAGACCGTGCCTGGTTACAAACTGACGGCGGTTGTTTATCTTTCCCAGGATCCTCAAGTCCAGGCTCAAGCTCAAGCTGAAGAAGCAAGCGCTTCATCAACGGTTTCTGAAGAGCCTGAAATCAGCAAGGTGGAAATTCTTGAGACAGGAACAGGATTTTTGCGCGTTCGCGCAGAGGCTAGTAAGGCTTCTGTGGAAATTACACAAGTGACCCCAGGAAAGCAATTCGATTTAATTGAGGAGGACAAAAGCGGGGAGTGGTATAAGATTGAATACGAAAAGGGCAAGCAAGGCTGGATTTCCGCGCAGTATGTGAAGAAGGTGAACACTTAGGGTGTAGTAGCGCAATTCATTGCGCGCATTGAAATGCGCTAATACAACTTGGCCTCAAGCTTATAGTGTTTGACTTTTGAGCCTAAGTGTGATAGAGTACTTCATTCGATTAGCTTCGAATTAGCACTTTGATTTTCCTGGTTGGTGGCTTTCCAATGTGGAATCCTGTCATCCTGAGAGAATCGAAGGATCTCTCGACTTGTTCGAGAACTGGCATACGCCATAGATTCTTCACTTCGTTCAGAATGACATTTCAACTTTGGGCGGCTGCCAATCAAACACAAGGTGGGTTGTGAGCGATCCGTCGCAGCGCAAATACCTGTCGGTTGTGTGAAACCGACTGCAATCCGGGACCCGAGCAAGAAGGCTTGCGGAGGACCCAAGGAGGATTTACTCGTGGCGAAGTTCTACGTCTGCACAAACTGGCGCGGATGTGGCCAACGGGCCAGAGGAGTCCGACACAAGCTGGCGACCGGCTACCGGACCCTCTTCGGTGTCCCGCGGTAGTCTGTAGACATAGCCCTGGTTTCTACCTAGTCAACCCCAGGGGTTGGCAAGAAGACACTTATTGCGCGGTGGCGGGGGGGCTGACAAAGTAGAGAATTAATAGGACAAGGAAGGCCCAAACCACAACGGAGGATAACAGGGGTTTATCAGAAGTTAAGACGCGTTCGGGGGTTTCGGCACGGGAGCCGTCATAAACAATTTGCAGATATCTCATTACTCCAAAAATAACCACAGGAATCGTAATCATCAGGGGCTTGCCCACTCCCAAAATGGCCAAAGGCAGGGCGGATAAAAGATCAGGGGCAACGGGTGCAACAGCTCGGCTGACGAAAAAGTCTTTTTCAGATTCAGTTATAAACGTAAACCAAGCCCAGGACAGCCAAGTTGCTGTGGCAAAGATCGATAAATAGGCGTCCAAAAGTTGGGTAGAATACATGCTTAAAGTTTTTCGGTGCTGAGAGGCAACGTTGGCTCGAAGTAGGGCAAGTTCTGCCCGTCGCTTGCCGGCTGCTAAAAATAGAGAAACCGAAACGACACACAACAAAAACCAGACGTTAAGATGGGCGTTGATTAAGAAAACTCCGGCATAGACTCTAATAACAAACCCCGTGGCAATAGCCAGGATGTCCACGATGACCAACTTCTTAAGCCAGAGGGTGTATAAAATTTGCAAAATAAAATATCCAGCTAACGCCCAGAAAAAAACTTGCGATAACAGCTGGGCAAGAAGCAAAGAGACCACAACTCCCATGCTGGCAATAAAAGTTGCTAAAGAAACTGGAAGCTGTCCGCTGGCTATTGGCCGCTTTTTTTTGAAGGGGTGAAGTCTGTCGGAGCTGATATCTGCGATATCATTAATGTAGTAGATTGAAGAAACCAAAAAAGAGAGGGCGAAGAACCCCAAAACTGTGATTTTAAAAAGATCTTTATCAAAAAGTTGGCCGGTAAAAAAGATGCCGGCAAAAATGGCAAAGTTTTTCAGCCATTGTCGAGGTCTTGCAGTTTTGAAAATAGCGAGCGGGAGGTTAGCCATATTATTAAAGCGCCGACCAAAAGAACTATCCCCACCATTGTATAGAACTTCTCAGTAGCGTTCAAACGTAGGGCTGTAATGCCGAGGATTGCTGTTATGCCCCAATAAAAGAAAGCTATTTTTTGCTTGCTCCAGCCGGCGTTTAGCAGTCTGTGATGAAGATGGCTGCGATCACCCTTAACCGGGGATTTTCCGGACAAAATGCGCCTTATGACAATATACCCGGCATCGGTTACGGGGATAGCTAAAACCAGAAGAAGTGTACCTACTTTGGCAGTGGTTAGAATCGACAAAACTGCCAGCATAAAACCAGCCAAGGTTGCCCCGGAAAATCCAGGCATTATTTTTTGTGGATAAATGTGGTAGGGGAGAAAGCCCAAAAACGCTCCCAGCGTTGCAGCAGCTAACACTGTTATGGGCCACTGAGTAATATCGGCAGAGTAGTGGAATGACAATATTGCTATAACTGCCGCGGCTATAGCCACAAACCCCGATAGTTGTCCATCAACCCCCGAAGACCAGGAAACAGCATTGGTAAGTCCAATAATCCAAACTAACGCAAAAGCAGCCGAAAGCACCCAAAGGTGTCTGGTGGTGCCAAATAGATCAAACTGTATCTGCGGGTGCGAAAGGTCAATGACACCGAATCCTATGGGGTTTGACAGGAAGGCGATGCCGATTCCCGAGGCAACAACTACAGCTGCTGCTAAAAATTGTCCGATTAAGCGCCAATAAGGGTTAATGTCTCGTCTATCGTCTAAAAACCCGATCAGAACAATAATTCCGGCGCCTATTAATATGCCAATTAGGCGCTGGTCTGTGGGAAGAAAAAGTAGACTGGTTGTTAAAATGGCGGCAAAAAGCGCCAGCCCTCCCCCTCTGGGGACAACTTTTGTATGTAGTGTGGCGGGGTGTGCCCTTTTTTGAGGATCGTCCAGAACCTTCAAAATTTTGGCATTTTTGATAACCAGAAAAGTTGCTGTCGCGCTGATTATCAGCGATACAAGTGTGGGAAGAACGAAAAGATTTAATAAAGTAGGCATGTTCCTTAACCTATTAATAGAATAATACGAGTGATTGTAATTGCCCCAAGGATAATGGTTAAAAATATACTTATAAAAAGCGCTTGTCGAACAAAGGGATAACCGGCGAAAATTTTTTGAGCAAGGTAGGTGTTGGCGGCAAAAAATAAAAATGAAATCAATAGCGGCAAAGGGAGCATGTAGGGGGGCATAAGCTGTTCCCTACCCCAGGGATGGCTGTAAAAAAGAGGTACCAGAGGGGGAAGATGACGGTAAACGATTGCCAGCAAAATTCCGCTTGAAGCAAGACTGACAAAGCCTGCCAGCAAAAGCCGTCTGAAGATTGGTTCTTTGGGAAGAAGTAGGTTTATCAAGATTTTTTGACCAGTTTCCAAAATTGGGCTCCTTCTATGTTTTTAATGTAAAAATAATTGTTTTGTAAAAACGAGAAAAAACCGGGCAGACTCCTGTCTTCTTCAGGCAAAACGACTATATACTCGGGCTTGTTTTTACTCAAAGCTTCCAAAGTCTCCTTTCCCCCGCCAAAGTCGGTTATATGGAAGGATGTTACATATCGGGTGGGCGGCAGTCGGCGCGACAGAGCGTACACTTCCGGCGCGGTTCCCCAAATAAATACGCGTTCTTTGAGAGAGGTTCGGTTTTGGAGGGCGGTAGAAAGCTTATAAACTCGGGACATGCGGCTGTCAAAGTAGTTTATGTATTGATCCTTAGTTTTCTGACCCAGTAAAAGTTGGGCAAAGTTTTGATAATAAGAAAGAATCGGGTAATAAGAGAAACGATAATAAATAACAGCTAATAACACCAAAAGTATGAAGGGCAAAGGCAGAAATCGTACTTTGAGCCGGCCTGAGTAAACGACAGCAATTGCCAAGCAAAGTGCTGGAGCTACTTGTATTAAATAGTGAGGATAAGGTCGGGCTGAGATTAAGGAAGCAAAAAGAGATAAGGTTAACCAGATGACTATAAAAAGGGTGGATGGTGTAAAAGCTTTGCGAAAAACGAAAATAAGCCCTAAAACCAGGCTGGTAATTAAAGCTCTGGCAGGCAGGCCATTTAGGGAAAACAGCGGTGTTTTTTGAGCAGTTGCACTTCCCCAGCGCCCGATGTAGGTAAAGTTGTCAGACCAGGCGGTTGTTAGGTATGCCCCCAAGGCGTGATGCCAGGCAAAATAAACCATAGAAATAAGTATGGGCATGCTAACTCCTGCAAACAGTATTAAGGTGTTGAAAAAAGCGCGTTGGAATGTGGCGCCACTTCTAACGGACACTCCCCAAAAGACAATAACAACAAAAAGGTCAAAAACAGCCGGAACCTTAAATAGTATTGACAGAGATAACAATATGCCTGCCAAAAAGACGCGCTTAGGAGTTATTTTCTCCTGGTTTGACAAAAGAAGGTAGGCTCCCAAAGTCGGACCCAAAATAAAAAGTTCGGCATTGGCGATATTGCCCTCCAAAAGAGGTAGAGAAGTTACCAGAACAAAGAGTAAAGCGGCTAAGAAATTTTTGGCCAATTTCCAGAAAAGAATAATTGCGACAGTGTTCCAAACCAGAAGGATAAACTTAAACCAAAAAACGGATCCGGCGATTGCGGCCAGCAAATAGATAAGAGGGGGTTTGTGGTCGAAAATATCGCGATACAATAAAAGCCCTTGGCGGATCCCTTCCCCCAACGTCAAATAAATTGCCTCATCTCCATACCAGTAAGGTTCAAATAAAGATGGGATACGCAAAGCTATGCCCAGAAGAACAAGAAGAGTAAGGGGAGTTATTTTAATCTCTTCGCGGTGAAATAAAATCATTCTAAAGGCTAGTTTAGCAAAAAAATGAGGCGGCGAATAGCTTCTAAGTGTGCTTAAGGGCGGTTAAGGCAAAAGCCCCGGTCAGGAAAACAAAAATCACAGATACTAAATCTGCACTTTTTCTCAGAGGAGTTTCGACAAATTTGCTTTCAATATTGTGCTTGCCTGTGGGCAAAGTATAAACCATCCTACCAGGGTAATTTTTGTTTTCATAATCGAACTTTAAAGGGTGGTTATTGTCAGATATTTCCCAACCAGGGTAATAGGCGGTATTTTCAACCAGGATGCTTGTATTTTGGGCGTTTACTTTGTAGGAGTGTTGTGCTGTTTTCCAGGAGATAGACGAAACATCTGCTTTGCCTGAAATTATCTCTATGTGATTTTTGGGAATACTTGCAGGCTTGGGTTCAAACCAAATGGGGAACTGCTCGTCTGCCCAGGTTGTTGATCCGGCAATTGGTTGGTCGCCGGGTAAACTTACCTGGATTCTTTGGTTTACTTTCCAGTAATCCTGATTAAAGTAGAAAAGCCCCCCCGCTACCACAACAACGAAAATCCAAGGCAAAAATCGGTTGACCTTTTGCAAAATAATTCCCACAACAAAACTTGCCGCCCCACCGATTGCCGCCATAGCAAAAATGGACCAGGAAAGAAAACGCCAGGGGAATTGCACGAAGGGCAAAAGTGGCAAGTTTTTCCAAATTGGGGAAGAAATTGACAGCATAAGAATTACTGACAACACCAGAATAGACATGTAAAGAATAAGGTGATAAGCTTTAGCTCGCTTGTGTTTCCACAGGTATCCCAAAGCAAAAATTCCGATGGCGGATAGTATAAGCTGTACT
Source organism: Candidatus Blackburnbacteria bacterium RIFCSPHIGHO2_01_FULL_43_15b (assembly GCA_001816385.1). Lineage (GTDB taxonomy): Bacteria > Patescibacteriota > Microgenomatia > UBA8517 > UBA10165 > 01-FULL-43-15b. Next base: position 32,823 of record MHBW01000003.1, on the reverse strand, counting down.
TTGCCTAGTTGAAAAGAGAGACCGTCGTTGGAGCCTTCGACAGAACCACCAAACCCCCAGGGGGAATTGATAAGTTGTTGGAGATACACAAAATGATGTGGATAATCCTGAGCAATTGTGTTATCCAGGCGCACATACCCTTTTTCGGCCAATGAAGGCAGCCAAAAGTAAGTGGTTAGACCCAGACCAATAATGCCTACCAACACAAAATGTACTAAAACACTAACTCTTCTTGAAATTAACAAATGAAAAAGCATAAAAAGCCCTAAAATGATTGTAAAGATAAAAGCAGTTATGTTGTGGGAAAGCAGAAGCAAAGCATACGCTATGCCTCCCAAAACACTATGCAAAGTTTGTTTTCTGCGGCTGCCTTCGGCAATCAATTCTGTGAACATAAACAAAAGAGGCAGCATCACGAAAGCTAGATGCTCAGCAGTTGAGCCGCGCACATACATATTCAAAAAGCGGTAGGGAGCATACATGTAAAGCATTCCTGCAACGAACCCGCCAATGTTGCCCCAGTGTCTTCTCTGCCATAAAAACATGCCTAAACCTGAAAGCGCAAAAGTTGTCAGCGTTAGAATGTTTATCGAAGAGACAAAGTCAAATCCCAAAGAATGGATTATTTCTCCCAGGTAGTAAACCAAAGGGTAGTTAAAGTTGAAAAAATAGTATCCGTAGCCATACATTAAGTTTTTATCAAGGCGCGGCGGAATGGCGCCATCTTTTAGGGCAATGTCAAATTCGGCGAGTCTTATGATATGTCCTACTCCATCATGATTTGAAAAATATCCGGGTTTTATTAGTTCGCCAACTGCAGGGAAACTTAAAAGGATAAGAAGGATGCAATAGGTTAGAATGAGCAGGCGTTTGAGCATTTTGTCAGACTTTTTCGGTAACTCGGTATTCCATATATTTGCCCAACATTAATCGTGTGTGAGCATCAATTCCTGGAAGAGCCCCTAAAAATAATCCTACAATAGGCATTAATAAATATTCAAAAGGAACCATGGCCGCTCGCCAGGCTGGAACATAGTGAGGTCGGGGTGGTTTGTGTTTTGACTCTATAAAAAGCATGACTGCTAAAAAGGATAACGAAAGGGTCAAAATTCCGGAAGATAAGCCTGGGAGTGTATAGCCAATGACAGTTCGGGCAAAAGAAGGGTTTAAGAATACAGGAATAGAAATTCCAAGGGTGATAATAAACCAATTAACAGGCCAGAGAAAATGTTCCCTTATCAAAGAAATTAAACGAAAGGCTTTGGTGGTAAAGGGAACTCCTGGGGTGAGAAAAAAGTTCTGAATAACATAGGGGTCATCGGACACTCCCCATGCCCAGCGCTGGTATTGGAAGTATTGGTTTTTAATTGTCCCCCACCAACTGTCCGATTCGGGCGCATCAGCAAAGAGCGGCAAATAAATTGCTTCAACCTCGGCTCTTCCGCCTGTTTTGTAAAAAGTTTTAAAAAAGATGTGGTAATCCTCAGGAATGACATCAGCGTCCCAATAGCCGACTTGGTCTAAAAGTTTAAACGACAAAGAGTAATTTTGAGCGTTAACCAGTCTGTCTTTTCGGGGAAGTTGAGAGAGGTTCCAAATAGAAGAGAGGGAGTTAACCACGCGCGTTGGGGCGGGCAGTTTCCAGATATTTTGATAAAACATAACGGCAGGCTGCCAGAATTTGTAATAGCGTTCAGGATCATCTAAAAATTTGTAAGTTAAACAAGCAAAATGCTTGGGGTGAAAATAATGGTCGGCGTCGCAGGAGGTAACGGTTACATAACGCTCATCCAGCTTCTTTTTTTGGATTATTTCTTTTTTGGCGACAAGAGTTGCATATCTTTCGTTGGCCGCTTTGCCTACAACTTCCCCAGGAACTAATTTGTGAACTGTTACCAAAAAGGTGCCAAATTTTTTGCTGAACTTTGTCTTGAGGGCTTTCACTTTGCGAGATCTTTGTACTTCGTCTTCTTTGGCTTCCATGGCTAAAACTACATGCATTTGTTTTAAAGGAAGATCTTGGTGAGCCAAAGAGCCAAACGTGCGCTCCAAAATGTGCAAGGGTTCTTTATATGTTGGAATAACGACTATGTGTTGGACTTGTTGCCAGTCCGGCAGGCTTTTTATCTCCTCTTTCCAGTCAAAGCGCTTTGAGGCTTCGATTCGAAGGTGAGAAATGCTTGAAGTTACGGCTACGGTTAAACCCTGGAAAAACCAGTAAATGTCAAAAAGCAAGACAAAATAGGCAACGGCCAGAGGTGCAACCAAAATCCCCCAATATGGAAAAAGAATCAGGTTCCAGGAAACAAAGCCGGGCAAAATCTCCAGAGCTCGATGAAAGCCTTTTCTGTGCTTGATAACGAAATCCTTAAACATTTTTCCGAGGCTAGGACATATTGTAGCATTACTGGAGTTTTCGCGCTCGCGCCGTTGACGATCTGTTCACTTAATTCTTGGGAAAAGAGGTTTGTCTACTTTTATTTCACCGCTAAATTGCTGTAGCACTTTTTCAGAAACCGTAGGCAAGAATGGCGAGAGATTGAACGCAATGTGTTGAATTTTTTGGGCAAGACTTTTTAAGACTTTGACCTTTTCTCCTTTTTCCAGCTCCCAGGGCTTCTTCTCGTTTACTTCCCTGTTGGCTTCTGTCACTTTTTCGGCAGTTAAGGCAAGTATTTCTGTAAAATTAAACTCGCTAAAAAGCTTTTCAAATCTTGAGTCAAAGTCGCCTTTGTATTCCTCTACCTCCAATCTTTCATTTTCGCAAAGTTTGGCGACCCTGGAGACTAAGTTGCCAAACCCATTGGCTAAATCGGCATTGTATTTTACAGTTAACTTCTCAAGAGAAAAATCTCCATCTTGTCCGAAAGGAAACTCTCCCAGCAAAAGATAACGGGTGGCATCCGAACCAAATTTTTCGACCAGCTCTTTGGGGGCAATCACGTTACCTAAAGATTTGGACATTTTCTGGCCATTTACAGTAAAGAAGCCGTGGGCGAAAACTATTTTAGGTAAGGGCAGGCCAGCCGCCTTCAAAAGAGCAACCCAGATTACTGTATGAAACCACAAAATATCTTTGGCCATTAAGTGAACATCAGCAGGCCAAAATTTTTCTTTATTCTCCAAAAATTGAGTTGCCGTGTAGTAATTTAACAAAGCTTCAAACCAAACATAGCAAGTCTGCGAAGAGTCCCAGGGAATAGGTATTCCCCAGGAAACACTTTCTCGGGAGAGAGATACATCTTTTAATTCTCCGGCTAATTTCCCTAAAACTTCATTTTTGCGACTTTCAGGAAGGATTTTTACTTCTCCCGTTTCAAAAATGCGCACCAACTCCTCTTTAAATGAAGAAAGCTTGAAGAAATAGTTTTTTTCTTTTTGATATTGTGGTTCTCTGTTGGGGTGAAGCGGGCATTTTCCGTCTACCAACTCTTCTTCTGTGTAAAATCTTTCGCAGCCCTCGCAATAAAGACCTTCATAAACTCCTTCATAGACATGCCCATCTTCAAATAACTTTTGCAAAATTTGCTGGACGATTTTTTCGTGCCGTGGGTCTGTGGTTCTAAAAAAGTGGTTGTAGGAAATCCTCAGCTCCTGCCAGACTTTTTCAAACTCCGGAGCAACTTTATCGGCAAATTCTTTAGGAGTAAGCTTGGCATTCTGTGCAGCTTGGGCAACCTTTGCTCCATGCTCGTCCGTTCCTGTTAAAAAAAAGACATTTTCTTCGCCTAGATTTTTGCGCCAAAAGCGAGCCAAGACATCGGCTGCAACGGTGGTATAAGCATGCCCGATGTGCGGAACGTCATTAACGTAATAAATTGGCGTGGTTACACAATATTTAGCCATGTGAGTACATTATACTTGAATTGAGGTTAGCGGACGAATTTTTTGATTTTCTCAGCCCAGACATTGGCCCATTCTTCCGCTTTGATGTGGTTTAGTGCAAGTTTAACCCCTTTATGTTTAGTGCAAGCGTCCTGTACGACGGCAATGGTTGCTGAAGAAACTTTTAAATTGTCACATATGTTGACATAGCTTCTTCCTTTGTCCAGCCAATAAGCAACGGCGACTCTTTTGGTGAGTGTCTCGTGTTCGGCTTCTGACAAAAATGCTTCTAAAAAATCTTTAATATCCTGCGGGTTTTTTAAATCAGCCAAAGTTTGATGAAGCGCTTGGTAAAGCTCTTTTTTTAAATGAGGATTAACTTTTCCCTTAGACAACCGCATATATTATTTTGAGCAGGCTGTTTAATTAATGGCAGTGTAACACAAGCTAACTTCTTGTGGCAATGGTGTATTCCAGGGCAATTAATATCCCTGCAATTAGCAAAAAGTTAAGCCACGTTCCGGCACCGTAGTAGCTGATTCCTAAAAATATCAACACGCCTGTGCCTAAAAACAAACCCAGCCTGGTATTGCCCAAAAGAAGTGACGAAATAAAAAATAGCCAGAAAAAAAGCAAAATCAAAAACACAAGAATCAAAAAAAGACCCTCCGGCAGAACGAAAAAGAACATTAAAAGCCAAAGAGATAAAAAAATTAAGCCTAAAATTAGCGCGGGTAAAAAGTTACGATTCCTTCTAATTCTCTCCTGGGCTTTTTTCTCCATATACAAATTGTACAACTTATTTTTGACCAAACCCTTGCTTTTTATTTTATGCTGTGTTTGAATCTAGCTCACATGCCCCAGGAATTTGTCCTCACACTACTACTTATTGGTGCCGGGTTTTGCGGGATCATCTGGATTATAAACAGAAGACTAAGCAAGAATTCTTCGGATCATACCCTTATTGAATGGCTCAAAAGCAACCAGGAAGCCCTCTCCCGAAACAGTAAAAACATAACCGATACGCTTTCGCAAAACACCCGCGACATTAACGAGCGTTTGGATAGGGCAGCCAAAGTTATTGGGGATTTGCAAAAAGAAGCAGGACAATTTTCAGAAGTTTCCCGTTCAATGCGCGATCTTCAAGACTATTTAAAAAGCCCCAAACTCAGAGGTAATTTAGGTGAGGAGATATTGCAGGACCTTTTATCCCAGGTTTTTCCTAAAAGTGCGATCTTTTTTCAACACCAATTTAAATCGGGTGAGAAAGTTGACGCTGCTTTAAAAACTGATGCCGGGATTCTACCTATAGACTCCAAGTTCCCAATGGAAAACTTTACCCGCATGGTTAAAGAGGAAAAAGAAGAAGATCGGGAGAGAGCCAGGCGTGAATTCGGACGGGATGTTAAGCGCCATATTGACGCTATATCTAAAAAATATATTTTGCCGGAGGAAGGAACAGTTGATTTTGCCATTATGTATATCCCTTCCGAAAGTGTTTATTACGAAATTGTAAATTTGCCTGAAGTAATGGATTATGCCCGGACGCAGAGAGTTTACCCGGTTTCTCCAACTACAATGTATGCACACCTTCGAATTATTTTGGTCAGCTTTGAAGGCAAAAGAATTGAGCAACAAGCCAGGCAGGTGCTTTCTTCCATTCGAGCGATTCAAAAAGATTACGAAAAAGTCGAAAGTGTTATATCAGTTTTGGGTCGCCATGTGACGAATGCGTATAACGCGATGAGTAATCTTACGTCAGGATTTACTCAACTGGGGCAAAAGATAACATCCACCCAAAGTTTGGGCAAAGAAACAGTGGCGCAAGTTGAGCAGGGAGAAGAAGTCACAATTCCTGCCATTACACACCATGAGCAACAAAGCAATCTCTCTTAACAGTGCCCAGGAAGAAGCAGTTTTGTGGGGTCAGGGGCCATTATTAATTATTGCTGGAGCCGGAACCGGTAAGACCACGGTAGTTACGGAGAGAATAAAACACCTTATCTTAAATCAAGGCGTTCTCCCGTCAGAAATTTTGGCTTTGACATTTACAGAAAAAGCGGCGCATGAAATGCAGGAAAGAGTTGATGTGGCAATGCCCTATGGGTATGCGCAAATGTGGATTTCCACCTTCCATTCTTTTGGTGACCGAATTTTAAAAAATGATGGGATGCAAATTGGTCTTGACCCGCGTTATCGGGTAATGACAGAGGCGGAGGCAGTCGCTTTTTTGAAAAAGCACATTTTCGATTTTGGCCTTTCGTATTTTCTACCTTTAGGCAACCCTACCAAGTTTTTATCAGGAATATTTCAGCACTTCTCGCGTTTACAGGATGAGGACATTTCGCCTTCGGACTATATCCGATGGGCTCAAAATAGCGCGGAAAGCGGTGAGGCAAACAAGTGGACAGAGCTGGCGAAGGCTTATGCAAAGTACGAAGAACTAAAAAACAGAGAGGGATTGGCAGACTTTTCAGATCTTATTTGCAATACGTTAAAACTTTTTAGAGAGAGACCCAATGTTTTGGACACATACAAGAAAGCATTTAAATATATTCTTGTTGATGAGTTTCAGGACACCAACATCGCCCAATATGAGTTGATAAAACTTTTAGCACCTCCAGAGATAGATGCAAACCTGACAGTTGTGGGAGACGATTCACAAAGCGTCTATAAATTTAGGGGAGCCGCAATTTCAAATATTCTTCATTTTATCGACGATTATAAAAATGCCAAACAGGTGGTTTTGACCGAAAATTATCGTTCGACACAAAGCATCTTAGACTCTGCGTATAAATTAATTCAGTTTAATAACCCTGACACACTGGAAGCAAAGCTTGGGGTAACCAAAAATCTTCAAACTACTCGCCGCAAAAACCACATTGTCCCTGAATTTATCCATGCAGACAGAGTTGAAAATGAAGCGGAGATGGTGGCCAAAAAAATTAGCTATTTGTGCCAAGAGGAAAAAAGAAAATATTCTGATTTTGCGATTTTGGTACGGGCAAATAATCATGCCGAACCTTTTGCCAGAGCGCTCGCCCGCGCCGGTATCCCCTACCAGTTTTTAGGTCCAGGACAGTTATTCCGCCAGGATGAGATAAAAGAAATATTTTGTTATTTAAAAATTTTGACGAACTTTGAAGACTCGGCGGCATTTTATAAAGTTTTGACCATGGAGCACTTGGGCTTTTCCATGCGTGACGTTGCCTCACTTATTAACTACTCCAGAAAAAACAACTTAAGCCTTTTTGAAGCTGCCGAAAAAGTAGATGACATTTCTATTAACTCGGGAACACGCGAAAAGATTAAGAGTTTGGTTGAAATGATCCATAAACATATGCAGTTAATGCCTAAAAAAACGGCCGGACAAATTTTGTATAGCTTTTTTCAGGATTCGGGGCTGTTGGAACATATAGTTAACCCCAAAAATCCTACCGACGAAAAGAGAGCGCAAAATGTCGCGCGATTTTTTGACAAGCTAAAGTCTTACGAAGGGGAACATGAGGAGGCTTCAGTTTTTGCCGTAGTTGACTGGATTGAGCTGTCTCTGGACTTAGGAGAATCGCCCTTGGCGTCTGACATGGATTGGGATTCCGAAAACGCGGTAAATATTTTAACTATTCACGCCTCAAAAGGTCTAGAGTTTCCGGTTGTTTTTGTTGTGAATATGGTGGATGCCCGTTTTCCGACAAGAGAAAGAAGGGAACAAATACCTATTCCTGAGCAGTTAATAAAAGAAGTATTGCCGGAAGGGAATTATCATCTCCAGGAAGAAAGAAGATTGGCCTATGTTGCGGCAACGCGGGCAAAAGACAGATTGTATTTTACAGCTGCGGATTATTACGGCGAAGGAAGGAGAGAGAAAAAGATATCGCTTTTTGTTCCGGAAGCATTGGGAGAAGAAGTATTGTCCACAGCTGCAACTAAAGGTGAGCAACTCTCTATTTTAGAGTATTTACCCCTACCCCAGTCTCGCAGCCCACAACCCACAACCATCCCCCCAATTACATATCTATCCTATTCGCAAATTGACTGTTTCCGCTTTTGCCCGCTTCACTACAAAATGAAATATATTTTGCGGATTCCTACGCCAACAAGTCCTGCGCAAAGTTTTGGCATCTCACTTCATAACACCATGAAAGATTTCCACGAGCTGGGCAAAATCGGCAATCCCTTGGGAGAAAAAGAAATTCTGGAAATTTACGAAAGAGATTGGATCCGCGCGGGATATTTAAGTAAATCCCACGAGCAAAAAACCAAAGAGCAGGGAAAAGAATATTTAGTTGAATATTTAAAAACGGATTTGCACAACCCCAAAAGTCTCCCTGTGGATTTGGAAAAACCATTTATCTTTCCGATTGGGCCGGGTTTAAAACTAGGCGGCAAAATTGACCGTATTGATAAAACTTTAGACGGGGGGATAGAGATTATTGACTACAAAACTACAGACATAGAAACCAAAGGCCCTCCCACAAAACGTGATCTGGAAAAAGATTTGCAGCTTTCTTTTTATGCTTTGGCTGCTGTCGAAGTTAGAGATCCTGTGTTTACAGTTGATACTGACAAAATAGTTTTGTCTTTATACTTTTTTAATAAAGCCATAAAAGTTTCCACAACGCGCACTAAAAAACAATTAGAACAAGCCAAACAGGAGATTTCAAAAGCCAAACAGGAGATAGAAACCTCTGACTTTTCCTGCTCGGGCAACTTTTGGTGCAAAGAATGTGAGTTTAAACTTTTCTGTAAGGCAGCGTGATGTCATTCCGGACCCGCTTCGACAAGTCAAAGACGAGGCGAGCTTGATACGGAATCTACACAAATAATTATTTTGGTGTATTCACTTCGTTTTAAGAAGCAAGTACGGCTATAGATTCCCGCTTTCGTGGGAATGACATGGAAGTAATTTCACCAGAACTTACGAAACTCGTACGAGAGTTGCAGCGTCTAGTCGACTTGGAACAGAGCCATAAGGAATACGCGCAGTTTAGTCTGGCCCACGGCTATTCCTGGGTTTGATCTTTCCTCTCTAGATATTAAGTAATTTTAAAAGCGGGTTTGAATAATAAACTAGCGTTGGCGGGTACTCGACAACCTTTCCTCCAAAACCTTCTTTAAATTTTGTAAAACCCTTCCAGGTTTTTGTGGATTTGTAGCGCGGGGCATAGATCCCTTCAAAATCAAAAAACTTTTTACCCTTTTCTTTTGCCAACCTCATCGCTTCCCAAGCAAGAAGAGTGGGAGCAAATAGTTTTTTCCCTTCACTTGTTGAGCCGGCGTACATGTAATACATAATCTCTGGTGACTCCACTAACAAAACACCTGCAATGGGTTTTTCTGCAGAGTGTGCCAGCAGTAAGTGTGCTTTATCACCATAGGCGCTCCACAAGGCTTTTATTTCTTTCTTTTGAGGAAGCCACATACCGCGCTTGCGCGCAGAAGATTGCCAGAGATTGGCGAACTCGTTAATTAGGGTGGAGTTTTTAATTATCACGCCACGCCGCGCGGCAAGCCCGATGTTGTACCGAGTTTTTGGCTTCATTTCTTTCAACAAAGTTTCTTCGGATATTGCCAAATCGATATAAATTGTTTTGGAAGGCAGAAAGGCGGATTTGGCGCGAGTCAGGTGGTGGGTGATAGGTGATGGGTGACGAGTGGGCTCTAAATAAAGTACTGATAGATGATGTCTTTTTTGCAAAGCTCTTAACTGTTCTGCAGTTGGCAATTTTTGTGGCCGCTGGAGTTTACCGACATTTCCGATCAGAGGCAGTTTTCGGAAATATAAATAGTCGCCGTTTACTTTAGCAGTTTGCCATCCCAAAGTTTCCATATAGCGGGCGTACTGTGGAGTTTGCCGAAGATCTGTGGTCATCTAAATGATGGTTTAGGCAAAGGCAGAGGCATTTTTAAAAATTTCCAACGAAGGTTCTCTGCCGCCCTGTAAATTTTATAAAGCGTAGGGCTTACAATAAAATCCCAAGTTCCTATAAACTCTACCACTTTTGGGGTGTAGCCTTCTTTGAATCGGGTAAACCCCCTTCCCTCTTCTTTGCCCCAAAGGTCAAATAATTTTAATTTTTGACTTTTGCCAAATTTTATGGCTTCCCACATCATTAAATTTGGCGCCATCACGTTTTTGTAATTTAAACTTGATGCGCCATATGGATAGTAGAGTGTGTCATGCCAGACAAAAACAACCCAGGAAACGAGTGTTTCTCCCTGGTATTTTGCCTGCAAAAGATGGGCAATGCCTAAGTTGTGCAGATGTTTCCACATAAGCTTGTGGTACCGGGCGGTGTGCGCAAAAAAGCCCTGCCTTTTGGCAGTACCTTCTGTTTGTTGGAGATACTCCTCAAAAGCTTTTTCGGAATTCTCTATGGTTACTGTAACGCCATGTTTTTGCGCCAGGCGAATGTTGTAGCGGGTTTTGGGGTGGAAACTTTTTAACAATTCTTCCTCAGGAATTGTTAAATCAAGTACAAATGTTTCAGGTGTAAAAAAGCGTCTGCCGGGAACCGCGCCTGAAACGCGCAAAAACTTTCTTGCAGCTTCCAGGTTAAACGTGACGTTTGGCTCCAAGCGGATAAAAATAATTCTTTCTTTTTGTGCATATTCCTTAATAAACTGAATAGCCTCGGTTGACGGTAAAGGGCCTCTTAAGAGCATAGCAAGTTTATAAGAAGTCTTGGGGATTTTATGAATTGTCAGCTGGTGTCCCTCTCCCAGTTTATTGCTTGTAAAGACTCCCATCCGGACAACTGTGTTGCCCATCTCTTGCCGAAAATCTCCCCATTCCCAGGATTGGATAGGGTGACAAGCAAGCTCGTTAAAAATTTTTTTGTCGGAGCCGTTAAGGATTCTTACTGTCTTGTCCATTGCGCGTTTTCAATTAAGTTTTCGGGGATTTCAGACAAAAACCGCGAAGGGTAACTTGTCCCCGATTGGCCAAACAAAAGTCGCTTGGATGCAAACGTTAGATAAAGTTGTTTTTTGGCTCTAGTTATTCCCACATAGGCCAAACGCCGTTCTTCTTCTAACTCTTCCTGATCTGTTAATGCTCTAGAATGCGGAAACAAGCCTTCTTCTAAGCCTACAATAAAAACAACCGGGAACTCCAGACCTTTGGCCGCGTGGGCAGTCATTAAAGTAACGGCACCATTGTTATTAGTGATGAGTGATGAGTGAGGAGTGAGGAGTCTGCCTTTGGAATTCTGGGCGGTTTCCACAAGCGCCACCTGTTCTAAGAAATCAACCAGATTAGGAAATTCAGTCGCCACAGACCTTAATTCTTTAATGTTTTCCAGCCTTGCCTGGTCTTCCGGATCATTTTTGTCATAAAGCTCCATGTAGTTGGTTGCCTCTAAAACCTGGTCTAGCAATTCAAGCGTGGACCTTTGATCTTTAACCAATTTTTCCTGAAGTTTTTCATAAGCGGCAAACCTTCTTTTTCCAAGACTCTCCGCGCGCTTGCGCGAGATTGAATCGTTCGGATTGGCTAAAAGTTTTAAATAAGCAAGAACATCTTTTACTTCCCGCCGGTCGTAAAAGCGGACGCCGCCAATTAGCGTGTAGGGGACGCCTTCGTGTAAAAGTGCCTCTTCCAAAGCCCGGGACTGGGCGTTGATTCTATACAAGACGGCAATGTTGGAATATTCAAAACCGGTTTTCAATAAATATTTTAACTCCCGAACAACGAAAACTGCCTCGTCCATTTCTGACCTGGCCTGATAAAGTTTAATCCGTTCACCTGTTGGATTTTGTGTCCAGAGTTTTAGGATGGGATGGTTTTTGTTTTTGTTAATAACACCATATGCGGCATCCAAAATTACTTGGGTGGAGCGATAGTTTTGATCAAGGTTGATAATTTTAAGGTTTTCAAAGTCTTTCTCAAGATAACTGATGTTCCTGTAATTGGCACCTCTCCATGAGTAAATCGATTGCGCGGCATCGCCAACAACAGTGAGTTGGCTGCCATTGGCTCGAGCAAGCAGTCGGACAATCTCGTATTGGGCTTTGTTGGTATCTTGCCACTCATCAACCAAAATATATTGGAAACGAACGCCTAATTTTTGCAAAGTTTCCGGACTTTCTTTTAAAAGTTTAACTGAATGGGTCAAAAGGTCATCAAAATCCAGCGCGTGATTGTCTTTAAGAAGTCTTTGGTATTCTAAAAAAACTAAAGCGGCTTTTCTTTGCCAGTCACCTTGCGCGTATTTGGCAAATTCTGAAGCTGTGACCAGCTCGTTTTTGGCTTGAGAAATAACCGAGAGCAATGATCCGGGCTTGAAAGACTTTTCTATGCCCAGTCTGGACATTACGTCTTTTACAGCATCCAGCTGGTCGGCTGTATCGTAAATTACAAAGTCTGGGTCGATGCCCATGTTGGATCCGTATTGCCTTAAGATTCGAGCACAAAATGCATGAAAGGTGCCTGTGAACCCAGAAGTTGTCCCGGTAAGATGAGTCATTCTCTCTTTCATTTCGCCAGCCGCTTTATTTGTAAAGGTAATCGCAAGTAAACCGGTAGGGTGAACCTTGTTTTCTTGGATAAGCCAGGCTGCGCGATGGGTTAAAACTTTAGTTTTACCAGAGCCCGCACCAGCCAAAACCAGCAAAGGACTGCCCCAGTAGCTGACTGCTGCTTGCTGATTGGGGTTAAGATCGGCTAAAATTGAATCCAGCGCCATGGTACGATTGTATCACACGCTCCGTAAGTTCTATCTTTTCCCCTTAAGGCATAAAGCACTCATTGTTTGGGCAGGTATATTGTTGGCTTTTTTGGCTTGGTTGGCACCGCTTTTCCAATTTATTCCTCAAGCACTTATTCTGGGCCGCGGTTTTTTAGATGGCTCGGTGGGAAGCTTAAGGTCGTCCAACGATAGAACGAACTTTTTAATTCTTGGCTTGGGAGGACACAAGAACGATCCTGCGGGGATGACTGATACTCAACTGCTCGTCTCTTATGACCACGCAAACGCTCGCCATTTAATGCTTTCTATCCCTCGGGACATTTGGATTCCTGAAATTAACGGGAAAATCAACAGCGCCTATTCTTACGGCAATAATTCCGAAGGGTCGGGAATTGATTTAACGAATAGTTTTATGTCGCAAATTACAGGGCAGCCGGTACACTATTCAGTGGTTATTTCTTTTGATGGATTTGTTAAGGTCATAGATCTTCTTGGCGGCGTTGATGTTGGCGTGGATCGCTCTTTTACAGATCCAAAGTATCCGGTCTCGGGAAGAGAAAACGATCTTTGCGATGGAGACGCAGAAACCAAATGCCGCTGGGAAACTCTTTATTTTGAACAAGGGAAACACCATTTTAACGGAACAGAGGCGTTGAAATTTGTGCGATCAAGACATGCCCAAGGAGAGGAAGGAACGGATTTTGCCAGGGCCGTTCGACAACAGAAGGTTGTTTTAGCCGTAAAAGAAAAACTCCAGTCTCCATTTCTTTGGGCTAACCCTTGGAAAATTAACCAGCTTTTAACAATGTTGGGGGATGTTGTAGAAACTGATATTCCGCAAAAGGACTTAGGTATACTGGCTAGATTATTTATCTTTTTAAACCGCCAAAATGTCAAATCAGAAATTTTATCTGTTCCCGAGTCTGCTCCTAGTTTGCTTTTCCACCCCCCCGTCTCACCAAAGTACTCAGACGAGTGGGTGCTTATCCCCGAAGGTGGTAATTGGGATAAGGTGCACCTTTGGGTAAGTTGCCTTTTGGCTCAGGCTACATGCAGCATTTCTACAAATTAATTTTGTAGATCTTTGTGTTGTTTGAGGAAAAAACCACAGTGCCAAAATTGGCAAATTTATCATTTAACTTTGGGTATTTCTGTTTTTCCAAATTTCCAACGACTACATATTTAATGGCATATTTCTCAAGCAGTGATCTGGTTGTTTTGGGATTCGCGGAAGTGTAAAGAGTTTCTACATCCGTTGCTCTTTTGCCTGGCTCATCATAAGATCCGCGCCAAAGCCATTCGTGCACCAACCATCCTTGTACTGTCGGCAAACCCGTATAGGAAGAAATAACATCGTAGTCTGTATAACTATCGCCTGCTGCTTGCAAAACGGCAGGTTGATCGGGCAAGTTATTTAGCCACTTGGCTGCATGGAATTCCCCCGGATACGTTTTTTGCAGCCATTTGGTGCCGTCTAATCCATAATACGTATTGCCCAAGTAATATGATTTCGCCGCAAAATATGAATATGAAATAGCTATTATCAACAAACTTACAACCGGAACGATATAAAAAAGTCGAGCCCAAAAACGCCGGATTTTTCTTGGGGTGGCGGAAAGGATTTGCCAGAGAATGTAAGGTGTTGCCAGCGTAAACATAACAAAAGACTGATAGGTGAATTTGAACATGGTATTTGCTCTTTGGTATTCATGGATATAAATATCTTTAATATAAATTACTTCGGGCAAAAAAATTAGAAGCCATGAGACCAATAATAAAACTCCAACAAATAAATTTGTGGAGCTTGGTTTTTCCTTGGACTTAGAGCTTTTTAGCAAACAAACGGCAAAGGACAAAGTCATAATTGCAGGCAAACCCCACAAAACTGCTAACATCCAGATGGGCGAATGATAATCAACTAGGGAGACTCCCTGGGAGATGTTTTTGAAAGTTAACTGGAAGGGCAGACTGAAAATAAAACTGCCTAGTACTGTGGGGATAGTCCACGCAAGCGCTTTGACTATTGTTTGCGGTAGAGAGCTTTTTTTGGATAAATAATAGAAAAATATAACACCTGGAAACACCAAAGAATAAATAGGCAAGTCCCATGCGTTAGTAATGTAGAAAATCCCCAAAAGCCAGGAGGCAATTGCCGCCTTGAACACGCTTGGTCCTTGCCGGGCAATTGAGATGGATAAAGCCAAAAAGGTAAGCACAAAAGGGAGGTTGATCAGGTGTCCGTGAAGATCAGCCACAACAAAACTATATATGGGAAACTCGTGGATGGTGTTATCGATAGCGCCGAATTGTTGAACAACAAAACGAGTGGCATCGGGGTACCAGTAACCTTGGAATGACCCATGGGTAAGTAGCCAATAAAGAGGATGGAGATTGCTGCTTAATGTCAGAAGAATGGCAGTTAAAAGTCCCAGAATGAGCAAAAGCGGGATAGATTTTTTCTTGCCAACGCCCAAAGAATATAAATTGCCACCTAGTGAAAATGCGCCGGTAAAGCAAAGTGCGAATAGTGTGGCGATCATTAAGTTGTATGTAAGGCTTGAGGGGATATTGGAAAGTCTGGTTAAAACAGCAGTTGCCAAATGGCCAAAATAATAGTAATTAATGGGGTTGTTGGAAAACCACATGTCTTGGGGTGGAAAGTAAACACTTCTTAAAATTGCGTTGACAAAACCAAAATCCATAAACTTTTCCAAGCCCCGAATATCCGGCTGAAACCCCCTGATAAAAGACCAGATTGTCGAAGTCAGAAAAAACAGCAGCTCTTCAAAAAGCCATATTTTCCAGGATTGACGAATAGTTTTGCTGATTGTTTTCCAGCGAAAACTCAGGAGTATAAAATTTAGAAACGTGATAGCGACGACTATCAACCAGGTATTTATGTAGGTAAACGGTAGGATTTTTAAACTGCCCAAAATCCAAACAAGATAAGAAACAAAGAGAATGCCAAAAATTTTGGCAAATGCGTATCCTTTGTCAAAAAGGTTTGGAAAGACAAGAGTTGTTGTAGGAACTACAATAAGCCCCAAAAAGAACAGCAATGCCCACCAGTGAAAAACAAAAAGAAAGTCAGGGATCATATGGGTTAATTGTTGCATGTGGGCTGAATAGTAAACAAAGATAGCCCGGATTCAGGATTGTTGTAAGTTTGTTTGAAACTTTTGTTAAATAGATCATAATTAATTGTAAAGTCTGGGTTAACGTCATGGCGTTGTATCTCTACATAGGAGATGCGATTTTGCATTAAAAGCTTGCAAGCCTCGTCAGTACTGTTTGTGTTCAACATGTCTCTCAACTCTTTATCGCGTCTTGTAGTGTCATATCCAAGCGACCAGGGAAAATATGGCCAGCCGAGGAAAATTTTATGGCCGGCAAGACTTGCAGGATTATATAAGTAATTTGAATTTAAGAAAATTGTATTCTTGAGGGTATTTTGCATTATCCAGGCAACATCTGGATTTTTTGGGTAATCAGCAATTTGGTAAAAGTGGTCGTTTTTCACCACAAAGAAGTCAATAATGCCGGAAAGTGTTAAAAAGAAAAATAGAATTATCGCTAAAATTTTCCCAAAGATCTTTTGGTGCCAAATTTTGAAGACGCTGTAAGCTACAAACATATTGGCAACAATAACAAACACTGTGAAAAATTTGTGATTTCCAGCCATTTCAATACTGAATTGGACAAGGTTGCCGACTAAAAAAAGAGGCAAGAAAGCAACAAAAACTTTTTTTGCTCGCTTGGGCGCTAGGAAAAAACCAAATGGAATAAGTAAAAACGCTAGTCCAAGATTGAGAAACCAGTAGTTTAAGAAAGACGACAAAGTCACCGGATGTGGAGTAAGGTACCCTAACTCTAGCTTCGGAATAAAACTTGCAGAGTTTTTCAAAAAAATCACACGGGGCATGGAAAGCAAAACCCCCGCGATCAGGATTCCAAAAATTGTCATTTTTTGCTTTTTCAATAGAATAAAGAGCATTCCAAAAATTCCAATGGCCATTATAAAAACACTCGAATGGGCAAACGGTAAAACTCCTAAGAAAATTCCACCAAGCGCTATTTGGAGCATTGACGCTTTCTTTTCTGTTTTCAAAATCCATAGCACGAGTAGTAAAAGCAGTGCCAAGGGGAGAGCTAGGTGGCGTTGGTTTGTGTAAATATTTAAATTCCAGAAGGCCGAAACTATTTTACCGTCGTATGGACCAAAAGACGGAAAGTCTGAAACTTGAAGCATGTCAGACAAAGTGTGAATGCCCAAAGGGTGGTTTTTGAAAAATTCTAAAAACGACAGGGAACCGTTAAAAAGAAAAAAAAGAACAGACAACAAGGCCACGCCTTTACTTTGGAAAAGATGTTTGGCTAAAAGGTAGATCGCGGCCAGCAAAAGAAAAAACGAAAGGCCGCTGGGAAAATTTAAAGCCCAATCCAGTGGAAGCCCAACCTTTTCCAAAAGTCCAACCAGCAGATAAAAGAGGAAGTGGTATCGAATGGGTTCTCCTGGAAAGAGAGGATATTCTGGCGGCCAGTTGTCACCAAGCGAAAATGAACGAATAAGGGGGATGTGGCTGGCAAAGTCACTCCAGGCCTTGGCGGCAATGAACAAATACCCGTCTTGGTAAGAGAAAGTGTGCCACATCAACCACGCGCTAAAGATCAAAGCCACACTTAACAGCGACACCTCAAAGAAGTGTTTCCTAAAAAGAAAAATCATTTAACCAATTGTGCCACTTTTTGGCCTAACTCGACAGCGTAATTGGTTCCTCTGTCCCAAGGGTAGACTTGTTGGATATTAGCCAGATACAAACCCCCAATCGGGGTTTGTATTGAAGGAATTTTAGACGAGTAATTTAGAGGAATTATTGGTTGAGCAAAGGGGGTTTTGGACACCCACATTTTTTTAACCCATGACTTTGAAAATTCTGAATTTATTTTTTTAAAGTAGGGGGCAAACTCATTAAAAAGTGCTTGAGAAGTCTTTTTAAAATACGGATGAGTTGCCTCCAGATAATTTCCCACGTACAAAAGCGTGTTGTCTCTGTAATGCTTTTTGTTAACTAAATTTGTATGTTCTACAACAGCAAGAAAAGGAAAATCTTTTTCGTTGACGTTTAGCCAATAAGTCTTATCGGGTAAAAATGGTTTATTCAGGGAAAGAATTAGGTTAACAGCTCCCAAACCTTTAAGACTGGTCGCAGACTTAACATATGCGGGAGGTAAGTCCGGGGTGATTTGGCAGAACAGGTGACTGGGAAGTGTACAAATTACCCGGTCGAATTCTTCCTGCCGGCGATTGTTTGTGGTTAGCAAAAACTTTCCGTCTTTTGGCCGGATTTGAGAAATATTTGTTTTATATAAAAACCTGACACCGTTTCTTTTCCCAATGAAAGCTATTTTGTTGGCCAAATGTTGAAAGCCGCCTTCGGGGTATCCCAAAAACGCGCTTCTTTTTTTAATTCTTGCCCAAAACCAAACGGCGGGGATTTTTTTGGCGTATTTCCCAAACTTTTTGGTAAATAAAGGTTGCCATAAAACTTCCCAAGCTTTTTTGCCCATGGTTTTTGACAAGAAATTTTCACTCGTTTGATTTTCTAGATTTTTCCATAGTGTGGTAAGTTTTAAATACGCCAGGACTAGCGCGGTTTTGGTTTTTTCAAAAAGACTAAGGGGTGAGAAGGTTGACAATGAGACGGCAGAATCTAGCTGGTAAATTTTACCATCGTAGAGAGTTGAGGTTTTGGCTTTTTTAAAAATAATGTGGACACCGACCTCTTTGGAGAGGTCTTGGATTGACCAGTCAGATGTAAAAAGGTGGTGATAGTGTTCCTCGAGTGTCCATTCCCAGCCCTGAGATCTAAAGCCTTTTGCTAAACCGCCAGGAACTATATTTTTCTCAAAAACAGTGACTCTGTGCCCCTTTTTAGTCAACGCCAAAGCAGAAGATAAGCCTACAAACCCGGCGCCTATAATTCCTATTCTCATGTTGACAAGATTCTAACAGGAAAAAGTTGAGGAAGAAACTTACAAAGCAAGCGCGATGCCGACAAGTAGGAGCGCCAGGCCGCCTAAAACACTCAATAATATGGGTGTATTGACACCAACGGTGGGAGTTGCGGAGCCTGAAGCAACCTTGGTGGTGGGTGACAAAATGCTGGTTGGTGTTGGAGATGTAGCAATGCCGCCGATGGGATTACTTGTTGGAGCAGCAGAAGTGGGCGTTACGGCAACAGATGGAGTTGTTGGAGTAGTTCCAGTTGGAAGTGCAGCTGCTGCCGGAGCAAGTACTGTTATGGAGGCCGAGTTTTGTGAGGCCAACACATTTGTGCCTTCCCCAATTCCTGTAACGAGAGTTTGTGGCGTAAAACTAACGGTTGCAGAACCGGGAGCTTTGGCGATAAATTTTAAAGTTGCCAGGCCGCCTTGCCCTTGAGGAGGATTTGCCGGTTGGGCGGATAAAGTTATGTTTGCAGTTCCTGTGGTGTTGTTTATCTGCGGGCTGACAAATACAACCGGCAGCATCTCTGTTAAGGGAGTAAAATCTTTCAACGTTAATTTTTGTGGATCGTATGTAACATGAAGTTCAGCACCAGTTGCCGTATTGGTTCCGGTGTTCATTTGGACTGTTAAGCTGACCTCTTCACCCACGTTGGCTGTTTTTGTAGGAGGAAGAATAGAGAGGGTTGTTGCGGGTGCCGCATTTTTTCTTAAATCCTGTTGTTGTTTGACCAAAACCATACCTACAACTAGACCTACAATCAAAAGTACCAAGATGATTGTGCCAATGATGATATTTTTTTTGCTCATTGAACTGTTATAGTTGCGCCTTGCAACGACTTTACTGTATTTTCATTTTGATTTTCTGCCGTGACAATAGTGCCGTCAAGAGAAAGTTGAGTTGCACCGGTACCTTTTGCATTTATTATCACATTGGCCAAAATGCCACTTCCTGCGGAAGGTTTCAGTGTTCCTATGGTATAAACAACTTCCCCTTTCTGGTTGTCAATTTGTTTTGCCAAACGTAGTGGGTTAGCAAGAAAATCGCCCGCGGATATTTCTTTTATCGAAATGACTTCTGGGTTAAACTTTAAATGAATTTCACTGCCTGTAACTTTGTTCTTGGGGGAAGCTATGTTTAGCAATATTGTTTTTTCCTGCGAGACAGACAGGGTTAATGTCGCGGGTGTTGTTGTTAAGACCGCATCTTTCTGAGACTGCAAGGGTGCAATTGTTGTGGCGGCAATTGTAGTTTGTCTTTGAGGGAGTGTTGGGCTAGTGGTAATTTTCTGCAGCGGGCTAACGACTACTGTGGCTAAAAGAATTGCCACTGCGCTCAAGATTGGTGTTGTCCAGTTGTGATTAGCAGTTGGGTACATAAGGGTAATTTAGTATGCCTGCCTTTGTCTTAGAACACAAGTAAGTATATCTATTCACCGACTTTCCCAAAGTTGGGAACAAACAAGTTGTAGTCGAATAAATCTACTTTTCTGTTCTGGTCGAAATCAGCCGGACTCCCACTCTGTGGCATCCTTGGTCCAAAGTCTTCAACAAATTTATTAAAGTCAAAAAGGTCAATTTTCCCGTCGCTGGTTAAGTCGCCGGGGAAAAGTTCTATGCTGGTGGCATTTAGTGAAGTATTATTTGTGCCAAGAACGACACTCCCCACCTTACGTCTGGGGTGAACGGGGCCAGTTACATAAACATCGTAAGTATCTGGCTGTAAAGTGATATTGGTAAATGTTCCTGTAAAAACACCGCGTTCGTTTGAAGAGAAGGTTACGGTGCTGCCAGCGT
>MHBW01000003.1:0-12497 GCA_001816385.1 Candidatus Blackburnbacteria bacterium RIFCSPHIGHO2_01_FULL_43_15b | reverse complement strand
GGGTGTTGGTGTGGAGGTAGGTGTGGGCGTCAATGTTGGTGTTGGCACGGGTGTTCGTGCCTCAGCAACCGCATTGTCGAAGTCGGCAATATATTTCCACCAATTTCTCAAATTTCCATTTTCGGTTAAACCTGCGTTTTTTGGTATATGCCCAAACATCCAAGTGTAGAATCCTTCTTTAGTACATCCCCAAGCCTCGCAATTTAATTGGGTTATGGCCTTATCCCTGAAAGGGTAGCTATTCCAACTAGCACAAGCGTTGGGCTTGTATGAACGGTTGTCATAAGTATATTCAGCAGTAGAGTTTGGGGCATAATGTGATTGGCCACAACCTGCGACCGTGACAGGACTGGAAGAATTTGCATCTTGATCAATGCATGTAAAGTGATCAAAATCACTAGCCGTACCGTTCTCACTTCCGCACCTTGCAGACCACATCCCTCGTCCTACGGTCAAGGCCATTGCGCTCTCAATTCTGTGGACATATGATTCCAATGCATTTCCAAGGCCAACCTCATAATTAAAGCCCATTACAAAAACAGTCTTGCCGTTGCAGTCGGGGATGTTCCTCTTTCTCCCATCGTAGAGCCAAGGATTAGTTGGCCTGTTATAAGGAACCCTATCGCTGGGAATTTTAAAAGCAAATTCATCAAACCCTGCGTATGGAAATCCATATATAAAAACTTCATCTACTTGTCCTGAACTTGCCTTGTTGCATATATCCAAGTCATTCCACATTTGCAGATAGTCCATGTCATCCGGGCGGTGGCACGTGCCTGTGTCAGACATACAGGTGTTGTAGGTACTTTCTGTATAACGAAATCCATCTGTTTTGCGAGGCCACTCGTTGCGCTGGGCAAGTTCCGTGACTTGGTAGTTAACGGCGCCGCCAGAGGCACTGCGAATAAAGTCAATTATTTGGTTTGTTAAAGCTTGAGGGTCGCCCCATCTTCTGGCCTCGTGCAATTTCTTGCCGTTAGATAGAACAGGATCATAAATTACTAATAGAACCTTTTTGTTAATTGCTTCTGGTGTGAGAATCTCTGCTTTTTTGCGCAGTTCTTGTCTTTCTTGGAGAAGTATTGAGCCTGCGACAAGGCCGGCGAGCAAGAGGATTAGCCCAAACAGAGCAAGCAGGCGTTTCATTCTAGAAACCAGTGTAAGAAAATTTTAGGTGGTATGCAAATTAGAGTGCAAGAAGAATGCCGATAAAGAGGACTAGTGCGCCGGCAGAGACAGCTGTCAGGACTGGCCAGGAAATTCCGACATCGGGCAAAGCTGTTCCCGGAGCAGGCGTCGCTTTTGCTTGAGAAGTTGTACCACCAGAACTTCCACTTCCACCTTGTGCGGATGTTGGCACCGGACTGGATGTGAGAGCGGCCGTTGGTGCGACGGTTGGTGTCAATGATGGCGTGGGAGAGGCAACTCCACCGACTGCTCGGGTAGGTGTTGGTGTTGTGGGGCTATCTGTATTATTAGCCGCTGCTAAAGTGAAATTAATGCCGCCAGTACAATTTGCCTGACTGGGAGCGGTTGCCTTAGGCTTACTCTCGGGAACATTGGGAGCGACCGGCTGAGATTGCAGTTGATATAGCCAAAACGCTGTGCCGACGGCCACTAATGCCAGGACTATCGTCGAGACTATGAGTATTACAGTTTTTGCGTTGATGTTTTTATTCATAAATATTAATAAGTAATCCAACCGTTAGCACTCAAGGTTGTTG
The DNA here is from genome assembly GCA_001816385.1 of Candidatus Blackburnbacteria bacterium RIFCSPHIGHO2_01_FULL_43_15b. Classification (GTDB taxonomy): domain Bacteria; phylum Patescibacteriota; class Microgenomatia; order UBA8517; family UBA10165; genus 01-FULL-43-15b. Next base: position 10,773 of record MHBW01000003.1, on the reverse strand, counting down.
CATCGCCAGAAATATCATACTGCAAGCACTTCTCGCCTTGCGGGCCGTTTTCCTGGGCAACCCCTTCGCGCCCATTGACATTAACCATCGGTGTGCCATTGCCAGTGGACACGAGGCAAACTTTAATTGCATCTCCAGGCATAAGCTGAGAGCCGTTGGAGATGAGGTCGCTTGTCCCATATGGGTACTTATAAATTCTAACACCGGTACATGCAGGCGCGCCGCCTGTTTGACAGGCAGCAGCCACGGAGGGAACCGCATTGTGGTCTGTAACCCATCGGCTGCAGGCATTGCTTCCGAATCTGCCTATAAAATCCGCAACGATATTGCCCTGTTCGCCGTCCAGAGTTTTATTGCCGTCACAGGATTGCGCTACAGAACTTCCGCATGTGCGTTCCACCGCCCAGCGGCGACCCGAACGATCTCCCCACTGAGTTACAAACTGCTGAACGACTGCGCAGGAAGAGAGAGCTTCATCATCTATCCTTTTTCCGTCGTTTGAAGAGACAATATGGCCAACCTGAGACAAAGCAGAACAGGAAGAAGCCCAGTTCCCGCCAGCACTCTCACCGTTTCCTCCTGTGCCTGAACCTGAGGTTGGTTCTGGTGCAACAACAGCCGTGGTTGGCGAAGAGGATGGCAAAGCAGTAGTGGGTTGGGATGGCGCAGTTGTCGGTTGAGGGCAAGTGATGGGTTCTCCGCAGCCTGACCAATGGCAATATATCTGCCCATCGTCACTTGAGTCGTATTCTGAATATTTGGTTCCTGTACACCCATTGCCTATGGCGCACTCTTCATCTCTGGCTCCGTTATCTGCCTCATCTTGTGAGCACTCAAATGTGCCTGTTGGCGCGCCACCATCTCCGCCTCCCCCATCAACTGCAGCGTTCTTTCTCAACTCCTGATTTTGGCCTACAAGAATTAAGCCAATGGGAAGGGCAACGACGATAACAAGTACTGCGGCAATTCCGGCAATAAGCTTGCCTTTGCCTTTTTTCTTTGGGGGAGTAGACATTATAGGAGGAAGTGAGTTGTCGATTTTGAAAATCGGCGAACTTGGTGGAATTGGTGGAGTAGGAGGTGGGGCAACGGGAAAACTTGTCAGTGGCGGCGGGGCGACTTCTTCTTCGGTTATAAAAAGAGGTTTGGGATTCTGTTTTGGATCCATAGCAGGTTGGTTAGTGATTAGCGAACAAGTTTTAGGCAATTACTTTTGCTAAAAGAAAGCCACTGGAAACCAGGGACAAACCCATTATGGTGAGCAGTATCATTGGTGTCAAGTCTCCAACATTTGGCAACCTTGATTTAGCCACAGGTGCAGGAGTTGGTACTCTGGTAGGGGAAGGAGAAAGAGTTGGGGAGGTTTTGGGGGTGGGTTGGGTAGGTGCTGGAGAAGGCAAATTGACTGCAGCCAGCACGAGGCTTGCTTTTGGTAGAGTTGTAGAACTTGGTGATTTAACATCTGTAAAGTTGTAGTTTTTGCCCAGAGTAATTGCGGGGACAGGGTGGGCGTTTCCCACCAAAATCTTTCCCTGTGAGGTTTGTGAATTTCCAGAAACAAAAATGTCCAGTGTAGTTTTAGGAGAATAACTTGCGTATCCGCTTAGCGTGCTGGTTTTTAGGGTTGAAAGAGGTATAACCCAGGCACCGTGTGTATCAGATAAAGTGGATAATGGGGAAGCTCCGGTTACATTTACAATAACAAGAACCTTCGGGACAGGTTTTCCCAGTGTGTCCAGGATTGTCCCAAAAACTATATCATTCTTTTTCGGAGAGGGAAGTTTTTGAGTAGTTTTTACCTGATAAGCTTCGCCTTTATCGCCATAGGCGTTCTGCCCGGAAGTTATTTTTAAGTAGTAATTGGTTGCAGGAGAAAGGGAATTAACAAAAACAGAGTGGACGTTGGCTATTTCGCCTCCGGCTGTTTGCCCCAAAGAGCGGCTTTCACCGTAAGAAACAAAACCTGAAACTTTTTTGGCTGTTGTCCAGGAAACCGTAAAAGATTTATCGGTAATGTTGGTTATTTTTACGCCAGACGGGGCTTCGTCCGGTGAGGCAGACGTTGTTAAATTTTGGTTGGATTGAACCAGGAAAACTCCGACAGCAACTCCGACTATTAAAACAAACAACCCCAAAATAGTTGGAAAGCTGCGTTGTTGCTTCATGGGCTTGCAAAATACTTTCTGGCGTCAATATCATTTAAGGCTTTTGTGTCCAAAGTTGGCGAAAAAGTGTTTAAAACTGCAGGAGGAATAGTTTCCAGATTTCTTTTGTGTAAAATCTGGTAAACTTCTGCTCCAATCCACACAAAAATAGTCAAGGTGGTGAAGATAGCGAATAAAAGTAAGTTTGGTCCTTTGCGCTCTATGTTCATTTTTGTTGAGTTGTATTTGGGTAATAAGGAATTTGCGCACCAACAGTTAATAGAATTTTGCCTTCCTCGCCTGACTTTTTGCTGACAGCCGTCGAAATGGTGGTGATGTTAATAAGCCTCCTTAAATTTTCAACGTCTTTTAGGAAGGTAAGAATATTTTTATATTCCCCCTTAACTAAAAACGACAGCTCGAATTGACTTTCGGCTCCTTTGGACTGGTCTTTAGCAACTTTACCAGCCAGGGGAGTTTTGCCGACGTTAAAGGTTTCGAGTTTGAGGTTGTCTTGAGCGGCCAATCCCTCTAGCTGGCTGGCCAAAATATCCGGCTGGGGACCCTTTGGGTAGGCCTGATCCAAAAGAGCAAGACGTCTGCTTTCTTGAGCAAAAACAGTTTGGGCTTTTTTGAGATTGGCAATTTTGTCGTTTAACTTTGCCTCAATTTCTTTTTGGGTTTTAATGTCGGCTACTAGAGTGGCTATAGTATTGGCTGTGGGCCTGATTGCCAATACTGCAAAGAAAGAAATGGTAAGAAAAGTTAGTAGAAGCTCAACACCAGTTCTGACCTCGGGACGAGCGCTATACTTTTGGGCGATTTTAGTAAAGTTGCGCGAATAATTGTATGCGATAGCCATATTATTTTTTCTCCCCTTGGGGAAGAGTCCCTTTAGCTGTAAAAACTAATCCTTGTTGCTCTTCTGTTGCCAAGTTCAGGCTTGATAAAGTGACGCTCCCAAAGGGTGTGTTGTCGGATAAGCCCTTCATGAAACCCGCTAAGCCTGCCTCGGAAAGTGAAATGCCGCTGATTTGAAAGTCCTCTGTGGTAAGGTTGATCTTGGTTAAGGTTACATCAGATGGAATAAGTGAGGCGATTTTTGCAACTAGCGCGTCGTCATTAGTTTTAAAAGCGTACTTTTGATAGTTGGCTAAGCGATCTTGGATGTTTCGGAAATTGGCTTCAAAGATGGAGGAAGCCTCGATTTGTTTTCTTTTGTTAGTGTTGCTTTCGTTTAAGTCAGTTAGCGTTCGGTCAAGCCAAAAACGGGATAAGAAAGCTAAAATGACTACCAATTCGGTCAGGATAACGATTATCCTTCCAACAGAAAGAGACCAAGCCAAAACTTTACCTAATGTCGAGTTTTCAAAGCCTTCTTTGAGAATGAGATTAATCTTTTTTGGAGCAGTCATGACAGTGCTACTTCTTGTATAACATATGAAAAGAAGGTTTTTAAGATGGAAGAATCGACATCCTTCAGGAGGTTAAGGTTTTGGTAAGACGGCTCTTTAGCCGTGAGGCTTTGTTGGTGTGAATAACTTTATTATCAACTGCACGATCCAAAGCGGAAAAAGCTTTTTCTAAAAGCGTTTTTCCCGGCTTGATCCGGAACGCCTTGACAGCCTCTTTGTAAGCCAGTGTGCGGTTGTTATTTTGAACGCGATTGCGCCTATCGTGGCGCAGAGCTTTTTTTGCTGATTTAAGAATTGGCATAACTTCAAACTCCCCGTTGTGCTTGGGTTTAGGCGAAATTATACTAGTAAAGGATCGAATTGTCTATTGTTATGGTCGATACTATTCTCCAAAGGGGTAAAAATCTCTTCTCGCAAGCCAACCTGAAAAAGCCGGCCGAAATCCTTTATGGCAGGCAAGCCAATATTCTATCGGCAGCAACCGTGATCATGATTATGATTGCCGCTTCGAGGCTATTGGGGTTGTTGCGAAACAGGGTGTTTGTACATTACTTTCCTCCTCAAGAACTTGATACATACCTGGCTGCTTTTCAGCTCCCAGACCTGATTTTTGAGGTGTTTGTTTTGGGAGCCATGGCTTCTGCGTTTATCCCCATTTTTGCTCGCAGCATGTCTACCGGCAAAGAAAAAGAAGCTTGGAGAATAGCTGGTTTAATGATGAATATTATGGTTGGGCTTTTTGCCATAGTCTCTGCACTGATTTTTATTTTTGCACACCCTTTATATTCTGTGGTTGCTCGTGGATTTACGCCCGAGCAGATTAATCAAACCGTTCTTTTTACGCGGACGTTGCTTCTTGCCCAGATGTTTTTTGCCGCCTCTTACGTTTTTACCGCTATTTTAGAGTCAAACCAGAGATTTTTGGCTCCGGCTGTTGCCCCTCTGTTTTATAACCTGGGCATTATTTTAACAACCGTCTTTTTTGCTCCGGAATTGGGACTTTACGCACCAGTTTGGGGAGCAGTAATCGGCAGCTTTTTGCACTTGACCATACAGGTTCCTTTAGCGCTAAGGTTAGGCTTCCGGCCGGTTTGGTCTCTAAATTTTAAAGACCCGCGCTTGAAGCAAATCGGCAAGTTGGCTTTGCCCCGAATAATCGAGTTGTCGGCTTTTCAAGCCAAAAGGCTGGTTGATCTTTTTTTAGCTTCGCTGGTTGTTGGAGGGCTAACTTATTTCAAATTTGGTGATTCTTTGGCGGTTTTGCCGACAAGTTTGTTTGGCCTGTCGATAGCGAAAGCGTCGCTGCCGTCTTTATCAATGACAGCTTCAAAAAACGGCTTGGAGGATTTTAAGGCAACTTTTTCTTCCTCGTTTCGGCAGATTATCTTCTTTGTTATGCCGGCCAGTGTATTTTTGGCGGTGTTGCGTGTCCCGATAGTGCGTTTAGCTTTTGGAGGAGCTCATTTTGATTGGGAGGACACTTTGCAAACTGGGTATGTTTTAACGGCATTTGCTTTTGGAATTTTTGCTTATTCACTTTCACTTTTGGTTTCTCGAGGGTTCTATGCACTGCATGACACGTTGACTCCTGTTAAAGTTTCATTTTTGTCAATCGGGATCAACATCATTTTAGAACTTGTTCTTATACTTGTATTTAAAACTCCTATCTGGGGATTAGCTTTTGCTTATTCTGCGGCGGGGATAATCCAGTTTACCGTATTATTTTTTACTCTCTCCAGAAGAATTGACGGGTTTGGGCGTATTGATATCGGGCATGCCTTTGCTAAAGTTATTGCCGCCGCCTCCTTATCGGGAGCGTTAATGTTTTTTCTGCTTAAGGTTTTGGACCGCTCCGCTTGGGACAAAAGACTTTCTTTTTTGGGTCAGCTTGGTCTTGCGTTGCCAGCCCCATTTGAGAGAGTGGTTTTGGATACTCACTACACGTCAAATTTAATTATCTTGACTTTTGTTGTTGCTGTAGTGGGGGCAGTCTCCTACCTTGCTACGACCTGGTTTTTGGGTATCAGAGAACTTGATATAGTAGTCAGAGCTGTAAAACGGGTTCCTTTCTTTGCACCCCTCAAGCGGCAGACTACAGAATTTCCAGCCGACACCGTTGTTCCTCCACAAACCAACGGCACCATAGATTGAAAACGTAGTTTGAAAAACGGGGCTATGCCTCGATGATGTGGATGCCAGGGCTTAGTGGCTTGTAGTACCCGAGGGGCACCGCCCCCGACGGGCACTGCCGCACGTACCGCTGGCGGCGGTTCGCTTGCCCTCTTCGCCTCATCTACCTCCCCCAACAGCCGGGCGAGTTCCTGCCTGTCCAGAGAGAAGCCGACGGGGATAGCGTCGGCGCCCTCCTCTTTGGCACAGGGCCTGTGCGGGATAACAGTTTGAAATGATTTGACAAACCTTTAGCAGTCGTGGTAGATTAGTGCTAACTGGAGATTGCCGCGCCCTTCGGACTCGCAATGACATTTTTATACATGGAACCGTTGACCCAGCGCCAGATACAAATTCTAAAAAATATAGTTGAGGAATACATAAAAACGGCGGATCCTGTTGGTTCAGACAATTTAGATAGAAAATTCTCCTTGGGTATTTCTCCGGCGACTATCAGAAACGAGATGGCAACGCTAACTTCTTTGGGTTATTTGCGCCAACCTCACCCTTCAGCAGGCCGCATTCCTTCCCCGCGGGCTATGAAATTTTATGTTGACCAGTTAATGCAGGAAAAGCAGCTTTCGGTTTCGGAGGAAGTGGCAGCAAAGCAAAAAGTGTTAGACGCAAGGCAGGATTTTGATCATTTGATGCAGGGGGCAACCCGTGCTTTGAGCCAACAGACAAAATCTTTATGTGTAGGAATTGCAGAAGAGGGTGGAGTTTGGCATTCGGGGTATGCGCATATTCTTGAAAACCCAGAATTCTATAATATTGACGTAACCATGCGAGTTCTCTCTTTATTAGAGGAAGAGCGCCGTATGCGAGAAATGTTTTTTGGAAGGGAATGGTCTGAGCCAGTTATCGTTTTATTTGGGGAAGAAATGGGCTGGCCGCACTTCGAGCCGGTTGGCATTATCGCTTGCCGTTTTACCGCTCCGCGGACAAACGGGACGCTAGCTGTTATTGGCTCGACAAGATTAAATTATCCAGTCATAATACCAATTGTTCGCTATTTTAGCTCTTTAATTACGCAAACAACACAAGCATGAAGGAAAACAAAACAAAAAGTGCAAAACAGAAAACAAAAGCTGAAAAGGAATTTGACAAGCAAGATGAGGCATTGGCCAGAGTTTTAGCGGACTACCAAAATCTGGTAAAAAGGGTTGACCGTGAGAGGGTTGAAATTTATACTCGTGCAAGCAAAAATATAATTGAAGAGCTAGTTCCAGTTGTAGATCTTTTGAGGAGAGCACAGTCTCATCTTCAAGATACAGGGCTAGAAATGGCTCTTGAACAATTTAGACAGGTGCTGGAAAGGCATGGAATTGAGGACGTCGAAGCAAAAGAGGGCATGACCTTTGACGCCAGCATTCATGAAGCAGTAGAAACAGTTGAAGGTGGAAGGGCAGGAACGGTTGCACAAGTTGCCCAAGCAGGCTATAAATGGAAAGACGGCATGGTTTTAAGACCAGCGAAGGTGACTGTTTACAAATGATATGGGAAAAATTATTGGCATAGATTTAGGTACAACTAATTCAGTGGTTAGCGTTATGGAGGGAGGAACGCCTAAGGTTATTCCTGCCTCTGATACTGGCCGCAATATTACCCCTTCGGTGGTTGAACCTGTTAAAAATCTTGTTGGGGATGTGGCCAAGCGCCAGTTGATTTTAAACCCCAAAAACACTATTTCTTCTGTAAAACGTTTGATGGGCCGCCGTTTTGAAGATGAAGAGGTGCGAAGAACTATAAAGATGGTCCCATATGAGGTTAAAGAAGGCAAAAACGACATGGCTGTTGTTAGGGTGGAAGACAAAGAATATACTCCTCAGGAAATTTCAGCCTATGTTCTCCGAAAACTTAAAAAAGACGCCGAAGATTATCTTGGAGAGCCTGTAACCCAGGCTGTCATTACGGTTCCTGCTTATTTTGATGACAATCAGCGATCGGCAACCAAGCAGGCCGGAGAAATAGCGGGCTTGAAAGTTGAGCGAATAATTAATGAACCCACAGCTGCGGCCTTAGCGTATGGTTTAGATAAACAAAATGCCCACACCATTGCCGTATATGACCTTGGCGGAGGAACTTTTGATATTTCAATTCTTGAGCTTGGCGAAGGAGTTTTTGAAGTTAAAGCAACTAACGGGGACACCCATTTGGGCGGTGATGACTTTGACGCGTCTATCGTTGACTGGATTGCTGAGGAGTTTAAAAAAGAACATGGTGTTGATTTAAGGCAAGATAAGCAAGCACTGCAGAGAATCCGGGACGCAGCAGAAAAAGCAAAAATTGAACTTTCAGCAAGCACCGAAACGGAAATTAACCAGCCTTATATTACTCAACACAATGGGCAGCCGCTGCACTTGACCCTTAAACTTACCCGTGCAAGGCTCGAGACTTTAGTGGGTGATCTAATTCAAAAAACAATGAAGCCGGTTGAGGCGGCTTTAAAAGACGCTAAAGTCAAAGCTGGGGATATTGATGAAGTGATTTTAGTTGGGGGTATGACTCGTATGCCTAAAGTTCAGGAAGTGGTTAAAAGCTTCTTTGGCAAAGATCCGCATCGTGGAGTCAACCCTGATGAAGTGGTGGCAATAGGCGCCGCGATTCAAGGCGGAGTATTAGGCGGCGAGGTGAAAGACATTCTACTTCTGGATGTTACCCCTCTTACTCTTTCTATTGAAACCGCAGGCGGGATAGCCACTCCCATGATTGACAGAAATACAACTGTTCCAGCCTCTAAATCTCAAACGTTCTCAACCTTTTCGGATAGTCAGACCCAGGTTGAAATTAATATTTTGCAGGGAGAAAGGCCGTTAGCGCATGACAATAAATCTCTAGGTAAATTTGTTTTGGATGGTATACCTCCTGCTCCCCGGGGTGTGCCGCAAATTGAGGTTACTTTTGACATTGACGCAAACGGTATTTTGTCCGTCAAAGCAAAAGATAAAGCGACCAATAAAGAGCAGTCAATAAAAATCACTGGTGCTGTGGGCTTGTCTGACGAAGAAGTGAAAAAAGCCCAGGAAGAGGCAGAAATTCATGCTAAAGAAGATCAAGCCAAAAAGGAACAAATTGAAGCCAGAAATCAGGCAGATACCCTTGTCTTTACAGCCGAAAAAGCTCTCAAAGATGCCGGAGATAAAGCTCCAAAAGACACCAGAGAAAAGGTGGAGGGAGAAATTAAAAATGTAAAAGAGGTTTTAGCCAAAGAGGGAGCTTCAAAAGAAGAAATAGAGACAGCCTCAGGCAAACTTTCTGAAGTTTTGCAGCAAGTAGGGCAAGCCATGTACCAAGCTGCAGGGGCAGGGCAAGGCACGCAAGGTGGACCCGCCTCCGAGGACTCTGGCGAGGCGAAAGAGAAAAGTGGAGACGAAAAGTCCGGAGCTGAAGAGGGCGAGGTTGTAAGTTAAGCTGTTTTATTCTGCGCTCACACCGCGCAATGAATTGCGCAGCGCTGTTACTTCACAAACTTCCTATGAAAAAAGATCCATACGAAATACTGGGTGTAAGCAAAAATGCCGCAGATAAAGAAATAAAGATCGCCTATAGAAAACTGGCTTTGCAGTGGCATCCTGACAGAAACAAATCAGCCCAGGCGACTGAAAAATTTAAAGAGATAAACGAAGCCTACGAGATTTTGTCTGACCCCAAGAAAAAGGAAATGTACGACCAATATGGAAACGCTGACGCCGCTAACCCTTTTGGTGGATTCCAACAGGGGCCGTTTAATTTTACTTATTCTTATGGTAATAGGCAAAATCCGCTTGAAGGGTTTGGCTTTTCAGACCCTTTTGAAATCTTTGAGCAGTTTTTCGGGATGGCTTCTCCTTTTGGACAATATCGCCGGCAACCACATGGGCAAGTAGCAATTGATTTTGATGAAGCTTTCAGAGGAGCGGAAAAAGAAATTGTTATTGATGGTAAGAAAAGAAAAGTAAAAATTCCAGCAGGAATTGATGATGGACAAAGAATTCGGTTTTCAGATTATTCTGTAACCGTTCGCGTGCGCCCAGATAAAACGTTCCAGCGTTCGGGCGATGATCTTTTCATTGACGTAAAATTGCCGCTTTTTGAAGCTATTGTTGGGGGGACTGTTGCTGTTCCAACTCCCGAAGGGAAAGCAACTATTCGCATAAAACAAGGGACGCAACCTGGGACGACATTGCGGCTTTCGGGCAACGGTATGCCGCGCGTTAATTCCCACTCCCGCGGTGATCTTTATATGAGACTACATATAGATATTCCCAAGTATCCAGACTTAACTTCAAAACAAAAGAAAGCGCTGGAAGAACTTAAAGAGAGTTGATCTTTTCCTAAGCTTCGCATTTGGAGGACAGGTAAGAATGAATGCGCATGTTCACAATTCTACAACTACTTTCTTTCCGCGGTCAAAGGTTACTTTTAAGTGGTCAACAACACCTCGGCCAAGCATATAATCATCTCCCATAACGACAATCAGCGCGGGAATGGAAATGAAGCTAACTATTTCTACAAAGCCTCTGTAAACCGGCGCGCTGGTGGTACTCCCGTCAGCCAATTTCCATATCTCCTTGTAAGTAGGGAGTCCGAGATCTCCATTGGACATAGACATTGGAATTGCTACATGCCCAGTGAATCCCGTGTCGATAATTGCTGAAGATTCAGAAGAATGTTTGCCAAACCTAACAGTTATTTGGAGGTAGGGATAATCTTTGCTGACTATTTTGTGGCTTTTAGCCATTTGCCAGTATAAGTATAACCAATTTTAAAAAAGCCAAAATTTCCGTTACCGAACTCTTTAATTGCCTTCTCCACAACGTCAAGATCCGAGTCGCCCAGAATAACCTTGCCGGATGATCCAATAGCCGCAAGCTTACCTTTGTGCTTTTTCTCCAAAGACCTACCGTACTTTTCGTAAAGTACCTTGTCTTTTTTCTCCCGTTCTCTAATCCACTTATCAATATTTACGTTTACCATTCCGGTATGTTTCCGTAAATATCCGACACTCTATCTTCTAAGTGGCGGTCTCATTCCCAAGCCTATGTGTGGCCTATGGTATGGTAATG
>MHBW01000002.1 GCA_001816385.1 Candidatus Blackburnbacteria bacterium RIFCSPHIGHO2_01_FULL_43_15b | reverse complement strand
TATCATTACCATACCATAGGCCACACATAGGCTTGGGAATGAGACCGCCACTTAGAAGATAGAGTGTCGGATATTTACGGAAACATACCGTAGGTATGTGGGGCACATATACCCTCAACACAAGTAAGCAAAAAGTGTTCCTATAACCAGAAACAATACTGCCATAGAGAAATCTCAACAAGCACAATTTATAAAAGGGCCTGCCGATAACCCACTGTTATGGGAAGTTGAAGAGTATAAAAATCTATAAATCTGAAATTAATGAAATTAAATTGATTATATTACCTAACACCTAAGCCTTTTGCTACACGAGTTACATCTTGTAAGCTATCATGCCAAATATCAATATCATAATAATCTACATAAGATTGACGTTCATAGCTAGCCCACCTTTTTTGGTATTTGAGTCTTTCATCCACTTGCTTAGTTAAACCCTGTTGCTCCACCGCAGTTTTAATTCTGTCTTCCCAAATCTGAAGAAATCTTTTAGAAATTGGTTCATTCACCATTGCTTGTTTTTTCATTATCTCTTCTAAGACTCTTCCAATACCTCGAACATCGTGTTTCCCTTGGGTCAAACTCTCCCAAGCTCCTCTGAAACTTTTTCCGTATCCTGAACTTAGTATAGTTTGTTCGATATTCCCCATCAGATCATGAACTAGTTGGTCAATAGCGTATCCCTCACTTAAGATACTAGTTCCCTCTACACCTTGCCTTAGCTGTGCTTCTATATTGTCAGCGCTATCTAAGTTATAAATGAACTTTAGTTGTGCAACTATTAGATTATCTTTCAGTTGTTGATCTATTTTAATAGCTCCTAAAAATTCAGTTGGCGGGATTTTAGCAAACTTAGTGCTAGGATGGACAGGTCCACCAAGGGCACTATCAACATAGGATGTAGGCAAATCTTTTTGATCTTCAACAGTCTCGGTTGCTTTAAATTGCCCAGGTCTACCAGATCCCCAATGGTATGCCTCCTCCCCAACGAACTTTTTTATATAGGGTGATGCTTTCCAGATAGTCAAGGCAAAGGTGTTTTTATTGCCACCCCTAGCCTTAGGTCTAAAGCTTACTGGCCCTTCATATTCTTTTTCAAAATAAAGGGAATATATTAAATCTCTGCCGAGAATATCATGTCCCAAAAATGAATATAATCCATGAGCTTGAATATTCGGGACATCTTCTAGGGTAGTAGCATGGAACGATATTGAATTTGCTGGTCGTAATCTCTCTTTTTGCTCTATTGTTATTTCTGCTTCTTGTTTTGCCTGTATTAAATCTTTATCCTCGGTTATTTCCACTGCGAATGTAGGAGAAATTTCTCCAACTGGGTGGATTACTGATTCTTCCACTGCTATTTCAGGTTTTGACTCTTCTGTGGGTATAGTTGATACAGCACTCTCGGGTTCAGGCGTTATTGCAACAGGAAGAGTTATAGGAGATGTTACTGATTTAGATCTTCTAATAAAAGGGTTTACTCGTTCAAGTGCTTGTCTCCATTTTGAGGTATTTCCTATGACACCCTCGCTACTTTCAGACATAAACTTATCATATCTCAAAGGTTAGACATTTTTAAGAGTCAATATATTGGGGAGACTTCCCATAACTACTGATTATAGGAAGTGGATTTATTTTCTATCAGTGCTCTACCAGCCAATCTGATAGAGAAAATTACTGTTTTTGATCCTAAATCATAATTTTATTTCGCAAAACAATATATCCTAACTCAAGAAAATAACCATATACATATAAGCTATAAGATTGCTGGTACGCGTACCAGTAGAAATTTGATATTTTTGAGGCTAATTTATCAAAAAGTGCATCTTTCTCTTTCTTATATAAATATAAGAGGACGTAAATTCATATCTTCTCAATCAACATTCCGCAATAAAAAAACTCCGAAGCAACAATAAAATTATTTAACCCAAAACTTGATATAATCAAACCAGCTAATAAAAAAGTCAGACCAAACTAACAATGAAAAAACCAACTATACATAAGAAACTATCTGTCGAAGAAATCTTTAAAAGACACAAATCAAATCCCATGGACAAAGACCTGCATAAAATAATTGAAGAGAACGGAGATAGTATGCTTGGAGAGAAATTTAACAATCTTCTTAAAAAAGCCTTTAAGCCTTTAAAGTCCTGACATTGGCTATTTGACCAAGAAGAACATCAAACATTTCTCCATCTAATTTTCTATTGTTATACCTAAAAGCATATTCATCAGCATAAGCTTGTAAATATTTAGCTGAAACTATTCTATATACTCCAAAGATACCTCTTTTTAAATGACTCCAAACATTTTCAATATTCTGAGTATGAACCTCTTTTCTGACATACTCACTAGCCCCATGGTTTACTGAATTGTGTTCATATCCTTTGTATGAAAGCTGAATATATCCTCTCCATTCATCAGTGAATATTCTGGCTTTGGGAGATATGTTCTCTTGGATTTGTTGAAGTAGTGTCCATTTTCCTGTATTTGGGATGTGTTTTATGTACACTTTACCTTCTCTTTGTACCATTCCCATTAAAATCTGTTTTTCTTTTGCCTCAACACCTTGTACCCATTGATTCTTTCTGTTCTTTCCTTTACCACCAACAAAAGTTTCATCAACCTCAACAATGCCATCAAGTGGATTACCACCAGAGGGATTATTAATGTTAGTTGAGGCATCCACCATTAACATCCTGATCTGCTTAAACATTCTCCAGGCTGTTTTGTAGGTTACTCCTAATTCTCTCTGGAGTTGTTTAGCTGATATTCCTGACCTTGTTTTAGTCATTAAATACATGGCATAGAACCAATATTGAAGTGTAGTAGTAGTTTTCTCAAGGATAGTTCCAACCAAAGGATAAACAGTTGTTCCTCCAAACTCACAAGCATAAGCCGTTCTACCAGAAACTTTGTAAAATTTAGTTATCTTTTTACAGACAGGACAGGTAATTCCAGAAGGCCAGCGAATATTTTTAATTTCTTCTAAACAGGAGTTATCATCAGGGAATCTATTGAAGAATTCTTTGAGGCTAAATTTACCATTCATATGCTTATATTTAAAAGCATACCAGATTATTTACTTGTTGTCAAGGGATAAGTGCCGTATGTGGCATATCAAAACCTAATTATATACAACAGCTCGAAGATCTACATTAAACAGCGTTATAAGACCATCTTTCTCGTCTATGCCATAAATTATTCTATATCTTCCTACATGCCAAGTTCGTCTTCTTGCCAGTTCGCGGGCAAGCGGCTTTCCTTCAAAAGGAACTTCTTTTGTTTCCTCTATGGCTTCTTTTAGAGAACGGTGATATTTTTCTGGGATTTTTTTAAAGTGGTTAACAAATTTGATGGTAAGCTTCAGCTTATAACTTACCATCTCATTTCCTCTTTAAAGTCCTCCCAATCTACTAACTCCCCTCGTGTAGCCTGAGCCTCCGCTTCTCTTAGGTCCTCCATAAGTTTGGTGTTAGAAAGAATCTCCAGTGTTTCTTTAAGAGATTCATATTCGTCAACAGAAAGAAGCACAGCTTTAGGTTCACCGTTAACTGTAATCGTATACTCGTTTCGAAGTCGTGCAGCACGATCCACAAGCTCAGTAAGATTTTCTCGGGCTTTGGTGATCGGAAGGGTTTGAGTCATGTGATGATGTTACAGAATTCTGTACAGATTGTCAACGCTTGAAATTTTTGTCTTCCTTTGCCAGGGCGAAGGTAGTAGTTTTCCCCGTTCCTTATTCTTCCACCACCTATTGGAGTTCCAACACAAAAGACGGGCCAAGAGCTAACGTTTATTTAAGTTTTGATGATGTCTGCACCAGATTTTCTAGCCGCCAAACTGGCTTACAAAATCATCGGGTATGCAACTTCGGATTAAGATTGCTCAGACAGAGCACATACCAAAAGATTGTCGCAAGGCTCAATAAAGATATCCGAAGGTTTGTAGTTTATCTGAGTCTTCGTACCAACGCAAACCTATATCTGTTCTATAAAACATGTTTGGGATCATGATATTTTTTACTCTCTGATACGCCTGCTGCCTAGCTGCCTCCACCGTCACTCCATTGCCGGTGACGATAAGAGCATAGCCCGATTTACCAGCCAGTTTCCAGTCACCATCCTCCAATTTCACTTCTCCTAAATGCACTCCTCTTTTGTCAGGAGTTTTAAACAGAATTACAGCATCCTCTGAATAACGCTTGAACGCCTCAATGTCCCAAAAAGGAAAGGGTGGAACAGCAATCACTACTCCAACTTGAAAACCGTGCTTGACCCTTAATCTAACCGGCTCCTGGTGAACAAGACTATACAAAAAATCGCCCCAACGAGAGATAACCCCCTCCATCATAATACTTATCGTGGGGTACCCCCAGCGGCACGTAAATTCAAGAGGATAGACACCTTTGTGGTTTGCAATGCAATTCACATCAATAACTCCTACATAGCCCGATTCTGCTAATTTTTCTTCCATTTTCCCCAGAGTTTTATCAAAAACGTCGTTTTGCTCGGTCCAGTACATCAAAGTTCCCATCTCTCCGGTAGAAGGCCCTATATTGCCATTAAAAAGTCTTTTGTGCTCAAAATTAACATTGATTGGATAAACAAAGTTTTTCCCATTAAAAAAGGCTCCGACTGCAATCTCTACGCCTTCTGCGTACTTTTGAATTTGGAAGGTTTTAATTTGCCCAGACCAGGTTTTTTTGTAGTGTTTTAACACCTGTAAGACATCGCGGCCATCATCTTCCTGCCCCACAAACAAAAGTTCTTTATCCCCCTGCGCTTTACCGGAAGGTTTGATAACATAGCGGGCGGGGTTCTCTTTGACAAAATTTATCGCTCTGGTAAAACTTTTAAAGTTGTAGCTGGGAAGGATTTTTACTCCAACTTTTTCTAGCTCGGCTTGGCCAAATTCTCTGTCGTCTTCAAGCTTGTCGGTATAAGGGGATCCGCCAATGACAAATTTGCCTTTCTTTCTTAGCTCATTGGCTGGCTTTCCATACCCAATATCGTCAAAGACAATAATGTCTGCCCAGTCGATATGATCCTCCCAATTGTCTACTTTTTTAATAAATCCATCACAAACATCCCTGCCATAGTCCTCTTGAACAAAATAGCGTGCATGGTGGTTCTCTTGTACAATTTTCCAAGCTAAATCTCCAATAGAGGCGTCAAGGGAAACGAACAAAAAATTGAGACGGGATTTTCTCATCAATTACTGTTCTACAGATTGATTAACCGTGTGTCAAATCTTGAGGCTAAATGTGCTTGGGACTAGCGTAAGAATTTGTTAATGTTTTCCTCATGTTCTGCTCCGGTTTTGGCATAATGAATGTTCCCATTCTGGTCATGCAGGTAAAACCAATATGGCGAATTTTGCTGATAAATAACAGCGCGGAGAGAAGAAAGGCTGGGATTAGCAATAGGCTGGGGCGGCAAGCCACGGTTTAAGTAAGTGTTGTAAGCTGACTTTATCGCCCGATCCTCGGGCCCAGGTACAATCCACCAGGTACAGTTTTGAGCACGCGAATAGATTACCTCGCATTTTTTATTGGCCGCAATATATTGTAAAGTTGCGTCAACTTGTAAAGGCATCTTTGTGTCCAACCGCTTTAACAAAATCCCGGCCACAGTTGCCCTTTCTTCATCTGTGCGAGTTTCTCTCTCGACAATTGAGGCAAGTGTTACGAATTCCGGAAAAGTTAAAGAGGATTTTCTGGCATCATTCCTCATCTGATCTGTAATTTTGGTATCAAAAGTCGAGACAAGTTTGCCAACAACAATATTGACTGACACATCTTTCCCAAAAAGGTAAGTTTCCGGAAAGAGGTACCCTTCCTTGGTGGCAGTTTGCGATAAGAACTCGCTATAAAAACTTTCTGCCCGATCAGAATCCATACCCAGGGTTTTGATAACTTTTATCGCCATTTCTTCCCTGCGCAACCCTTCCGGGAAAGTTACCCAAAACTCTTTTGGCCCCGAAATTAAAGCCATCATCATATTGTTTAGAGAGTAGCTTGGAGAAAGAGCGTATTCCCCTGGCTGAATTTTTCCTGCCTGGCCTGAAATTTGAGTAAAGAGTTTAAAGGCCGTACGGTTTTTAATTAAGCCCTGTTTTTCCAGATTGTAGGCAACCTGACCTAATGATTGTCCGCGGATAACCAAAAAGTCATGCGTGCTTTTATCCTGGGAATTTGCTGGGCCGGAGACATTGCTCCACCATAAAAATGCGAGTGCGGCAATAACGAGCAAGGAAATTGTTACAACTGCGGCTTTAGACATTGGCAAGAGGTGAGATTCGCATCCATTTGCTTAAACTTCGCTAAGAAGAGCGCGGCGATATTGATTGGTTTTGGCCTCCTTAATAAAAACGCGGCCACACTCACAAACTATCTTTTGGCCAACTCCTTTTATGGGCGTTGACTTTCCACTACCCAAATCCCGTCCACAACCTACACACCTGCCTTGCCCTAAAAGCCACAATTGGATAGGAACCATAACATTTTTAAATACACCTGGTACTGGTCGCGGTTTTTGCTGAGTCATAGTTTTTCAGTTCCTTTGTCTAGATATGATTGTAGCATGATTGCAGCAGCATACGCATCTTCTCTTTCTTGCCTTCTCCTTCTGCCTATCCCCATATTTATCGCATAAGCTTGCGCATCTTGGGTGCTTAAGGTTTCGTCCCAGGTTTCAACTGGCACATCCAAAATCTCACGTAATCCGGTTGCAAACTCCTCTTGTTCTCTCCCCATCACACCCTCCGAAACTCCCACTATTACCCAAGCTATCTGTTCTGCTTTTACTATTTTTGCCACCTTTTTGAGCGCATCTTCTGTCGATTTTACCCTTACAACCATATAAGGTTCAGCCAACGGTCCATCGGCACGAGCAAGCCCCAATTTTGCTCTTCCATGATCAATTCCTAAAATCATAACTATCCTTTAAACGGCACTAATTTGGCGCGAACTACAAGTCTTCTTAAGGTTGTGCCCGGAGGCACACAAGTCACCAGGCTTAAATATGATGAATCATATCTCTGTTCCAAAATCTGGATATCTTCAGGCTTTACCTCAATCATTTCTGATACCTGAAAAGTATAGGTAATTCCATCATAGTCGACAATAATCTCATCCCCTTTCTTTAGACTCGGAAGGTAGGAAAAAATCGTCATGTAGTTTTTGGGGTTATATAACTGTGGCAGAGTCGAATGACCAAAAATAATCGCGTTTCCAGGCCGGCCGGGAATTGCGGTCCCTTTATAGTGCACCAAACTTTTACCCAAATCTTCCCCGGCTATTTCCACAACAGCATCTTCTATCTTCAACTTGGGGACAGAAAGTTTGTAGTATTTAACTTTGTATTCAACTTGGGGCAAATTGGGATTTCCGCGAAACCAATTAGACGGACGGGTCAATTGCGGATCATCCGGAGGCGGTAAAACCGCTGAGGAATATAGCGGGGTAATAAAATTTCCCTGGGAAACGTCGCTATTGGCCAAAAGTTCGTATTTAACGATTGGCAAAATAGCCGAAATTGCCAGAAAAGTCCCAACAGATATAAAAATGAAAGAAACGAACTTCAAGGTTGAACGCTTCATAGCCAAAAATCACTGCTCTGCAACTACCTCGATGCTTATTTTACGCTTTATATGCGGAAGCGTCCCAATCAGGGGGAATTTATATTTGGTGAAAACCTCAGCTTTGACAAAACCCGGAGTTGCACTTAATACGTCATGTGCTTTTTGTGCCGATTTGCCAGCAATCTTACCAATTAACTTCTGCGGATCGACTTTAGGAAGAAGTGTTGTTTGCGCATTTGCCTCGTAAATACCAGCTGTGGAACCAGATTTGGCGTCAATTGTCAGCTTATCAGGAGAAAGTGCAAATCCTTCGGGAATTTGACCTTGGGCTTCAACCAACTTCACCAAGTCTGAACGGTTAATAACTATATATTTAAGTTTTCCGGTTAAATCCAAACTTACTGTTTTTGCCTCTTCTCCGATTTTAGCCGAATAATCCTTTTTGGGTATTGCCGCGTCAGTTCCATCTGTAATTACAATCTCATCTGAAGAAACTTGACTTGCGATAGCTTCTTTAGCTTGAGATTTAAGCTCAGTTTGTGCTTGAGTTAATAAATCCTGCAAATCGTTTACCGATACCGCAGACACTTCGCGGCTTGTGCCGCCTGAGAAGGCCTTCTCGTTTTTAGCATCCGTCGTTTGTGATTTCCCAATTTTGAATATTGTGCTGGCTGCAACATTATAATCTGTTCCAATACTCGCAGCAGTAACAGAGGCCGGCTCGACATTGCGACCTGGGTCACTCGGTCCGCTTCCTGAGGCAACTTTTATATCTTTATCCAAAGTAAATTTGAGAGTGCCGGCTGACAAAACAGTCCCTTTGGTAATAATCACCGCGGGACCTACTGTACTGATAGTTATTTGGCCTGTTGCTTTGTCTCCAACTTCAACACTGCCCGTTGTGCCCTTTTCGCGGTTGACGGTTTTTTCAATTTCTACATATCTGCCTGGAGTTTTTTTGCCGGGAACATCCAAACTTCCGCCACCGGGATCAACAGAAAAAGATAAGTTTTGGTTAAAACTTTTTGGGGAAACATAAACCGAAACCTTTGCAGAAGGCAAATACCAGTAAGCAAAACCTATTAAAACCAAAAGTGCTAATCCCAAAATCACCCCAATAATTGGCCCCACCCCACCGAATGTTAAACGGGGCAAACGGAATGTGGGTAGCTTTCTGCCGGAACCAAACTTTGAGCGTGCCGAAAAGGAGGTAGGTAGAGGTAGAGGTTGAGGAGGTGGAGGGGGCATATAAGCGGTTTGCATCGACCTGGCAGGGGGTTGGTTTCCTTCCGAGAATCCTAACTCCTCTGGGCGGACTGTTGTGACGTTAGCATGTTCTACGGCAGGGAAATTTTCTTCTTTTTCTTCTAAAATTTCTTTAACCTCTTCAGAACTTAATTCCTCAGCAAAGGTTGGCGCGATTTTTGCCGGCCGACTACTTACCGCCAAACCTCCTTCTAAAGAAGTTGCCCCAGCAACCTCGGCACCTCCCGCTAAAGATACTGCTGAAACGATTGCCCCGTCTTCCAAGATATCTACCCTGGGAGTATGGAGAAAAGTTATCCCCTGCTTTTCCCAATCTACATTCAAAAGTGATTGCTGCGCTTCTTCCAAATCAGCTGCTTTGTGATCATAAAGCAGGATTCTGGTGGGATAGGGAACGCCTTGAGGCATTCGGGCCAAACCCTCCGCAATATCCGAGCCTACCGACATACTTCGGCCAACCTCAACCGTACCAATATTTTTCCCGCTTTGCACAAGACTTATCTCAAGGTTTTCCTCCGTAATTCCAACCAATATTGCGTTGGTTAACCCTTCCTGGGATTTTAATAAATGGATAATCGCCTCTGGAATTACTACAAACCCCGCAGGATTTAGCTCTAATTCCTTGGAGAGTTTTTTCAAGACTTCCATATACTCTTTTCTGATTTCGCCATTGTCTAAAAAGATGGGGGATAAACCAAAAACTACTTTTGAAGGCTCGACTGCGTCTTCGGCGAGAGTCGTCGCGGCGTTTGACAAAGAGCCGTCTGCCGCTTCAACAACTGAGCTTATGTCACCCTCCTGATAGACAGCTGTGCCGCCTCTGGCAACAACTTTAGTTTTTTGATTTGTTACTTGCCAAATACCAGAGTCCACCCAATTGCGGCCAATAACCAACGTCCAGAAGTGCTCCGGCCTTTCTTCCTGTTTTTTAAATATTGGCAGATCCATGGTGGGGAAATTTTTAATTTACACTCTTGGCGTAAATACGCCTGACTCCACTACCAGCACTCTCTTCTTCTGTAATTGTAACACGGCCAATCTCGCCTGTATTTGTCACATGGGGCCCGCCGCAAAACTCGCGACTGAAGGGAGCGCCACGCGAAGCCTCGTGCGAAGTGGGACCTATCGTATATACCTTTACTCTTTGCCCATATTTCTCCCCAAAAGCATGAATTGCTCCAGTTTTCTCTGCTTCCTCTCTTCCCATTTCTTCAAAACTTACCGGCAAATCTTCCTCAATTTTTTGATTTACCAATTCTTCAACTTCTTTTAACTGCTCAGGGATAACTTTTTCGTTATGAGCAAAATCAAAACGCAACCTTTCGGCCGTAATATTTGAGCCATGCTGAACAACATGCTCGCCCAAAATTTTTCGCAAAGCTGCATGTAATAAATGTGTTGCTGTATGGTATTTGGTTTCCGTCTCACCTATTGAGGAGAGCCCTCCTTTAAACATCCCCGCTGACGCAGTTCTGGACAGCTCTTTGTGCTTCTCAAACTCAGAATAGAATTCATTTTTATCGACTTGTTGCCCTTTTTGAAGCAAGAGTTCCTCGGTCAATTCAAGAGGGAACCCGTAAGACTGGTAAAGATCAAAGGCTGCTTTACCGTCCATATAATCTCTTTTTGCAATTTCCTTAAGCCCCTTATCAAGTGTTAGTCTGAACCTTTCCAGTTCATCATAAAGAACACTTTGCACTTTTTCTTCAAATCCCCGAAGAAAATCAGTATCTTCGTATGCATTAATTACAGCAACAGCCGCAATGTTTAGAGTGCCCAACTGCCCGCCTAGGGAAGTAAATTTGACAGCAGCTCTGCGTATGAGCCTCCGCAATAGATAGCCCTGCATTTTATTTGAAGGAGTGACATTGTCTTTTATAAGAAACACCGCCGCCCGCATGTGGTCTGCAATAACTCTTAATGCCTTATCTGTCTCCTGATCTTTACTATATTTTATTTCTCCTTTTGCGCCCAATTGGGAACAAACGGTCCCGATAATTGGCCAAAGCAGGTCGATTTTGAAAATGTCAGGTTGATTTTGTGAGACTGCTGTTAAGCGCTCCAGACCTCCACCAAAATCAACACTTTTTTGAGGAAGCTCTTCTAAGGTTCCGTCTTCCATTTTCTTATATTGGATAAACACAGAGTTGCCAATCTCTAAAAATCTTCCACAGTCGCAATTTGGATGACAGGGTTCATCCTTGTACACAGAGGTCTTGTGCATACTTGATTCTTCCCCAAAGTCGTAAAAAACTTCCGAATCCGGACCGCCTATATCCCCAACTACCATCGTTTCCGGAGGGCCAGAGCGGCTCCACCAATTCTTCCTAGAGTCATACCAATGGATATGATCCTCTTCCATCCCCAGGTCTTTCCAAATGCTGTAAGACTCTTCGTCTTTCCCAACGGTTGCATTCCCCTCAAAAACCGAAACATGAAGCTTATTTTTTGGCAGTTCTAACTCCTTTGTGAGGAATTCCCAGAGCCACGCGAGCTGTTCTTTTTTAAAGTAATCTCCTAAAGACCAGTTGCCAAGCATCTCAAAAAAAGTCGTGTGCCGGTTATCTCCAACTTCTTCAATGTCTTCCGCACGAAATGATGGTTGCGCATCAACTAGCCTGGCACCTCGGGGGTGGGTGCGTAAACCTTTGAGGTATGGCACTAGTGGCTGCATGCCGGAAGAAGTAAAAAGGGTTGTAGGGTCGTTTTCTAAAACCAAAGGTGCGGGTTTAATTCTTTTGTGCCCCCGCTCTTCAAAAAACTTCAAGTACTTTTGTCTGATCTCAGAAGAAGTCATACTGTGAGGCTATTGTAGCAGAAAGTAATCTAGTTGGTGAATTTGAATGTGGAAAGGATTTGGTCGAAGTAGACTTCGTGGTTCGTCAATGTCCCTGTATCAAATAGGTAATAAATGTTTTGGTCTTTTTGAACTAAGACGATTGCCATATTTTTTGATTCTAAAAATCCGGGCTTGGACACTCCTTTAAGTATGTAAACTGTTGAGCCATTTACATTTTTTGTTTCTTCTTTCCTATCTGTTAGACCCCAATTATCGATGAGCTCAGTTTTTTGTTCTTCGATAGTTTTGTTTGGTCGATAGTATAAAGTGAAGGCCGGAATAGCATCTCCTGGCACTGGCAAAGGTTGAGGGTTAATATTTGCCCATTTCCCACTGCTTGCATCATCATAAGATTTTGACCACCAGTCCAAGGGGATGTTGAATGCTAGTTTTTCCAAGATAAGATTGCTTGTATTTGGAGTTGGTGTTGCAACAACTTGGATCTCAGACGAAGCTTGTTGTTTTGTGGGTAAATTCAGTGCGCCTTTACCATAGTAGTAAGCTCCGGCGGCAACTCCAACCAAAAGTATTGCAAAAAGAAGGATTATGGCAACGTTGCCTTTTTGAGAAGTTTTGTTCGCCTATCTTAACAGTTTTAGAAAGTAAAGTCAATTAATTTCTTCAATTCCCAACACTGCTCGCAGAGCGGCTTCTACTTCAAATAATTTCTCTTTTGTTATCTTTCCGGCTTTCTTAACAAGCCTTTTTTTATCTATGGATCTAATTTCAGTAGCGAGAAGCTCGGAATCTACTTTAACTCCAGCTTCTTTCCCGATACTTACTTTTTCAACTCCAGGATAGAAAACCTTAGTTGTGATGGGAACTGCTATAACTTTGGGCCAGTAGGCGTTGATCGTATCGTTGGAGATAATTAACACAGGCCTTTTCTTTCTTATTTCACTTTCAAAACCTGGGTCTAAATTTGCAACCCAAACTTGCCCTCGTTTTATTCTGGCCATGATTCAAGATCAACTGTTTCCCACTCTTTGTTAATTTCTTCATATAGCTTGGCGTTGGCTTTATAGCTTTTTATAAGCTCTTTTTTTAAATTCTTTTCTTTGTAAAGCTTTTCTTTAACTGCATTGGCAATATACTGGCTCCTGGTACGTGCCGGAATTTCCTTCCTCAATTGATTTGCTAGGTCACTTGGAAAAGTTATATTAAGACGTTTGTAATGCATATACACATTGATAATACACACTGGAGCTCCAACTGTCAAGAGGTCGCAATATTCTCCGTACAAATCCGACACTTCCAGTAGAATATGGAAGTGAACCAATTAACAAAGATAAGTCTTGCCTGGGAACTGTTT
>MHBW01000001.1 GCA_001816385.1 Candidatus Blackburnbacteria bacterium RIFCSPHIGHO2_01_FULL_43_15b | reverse complement strand
ATCAATCCCGGAAGACAATCCTTTTGGGAACGCAGTTTTGACGTTTGGTTTTAGAAATGTTCAAGGTCTTGCGTTTGACGACAAAGGACAATTATGGGCGACGGATCATGGCCCGTCAGGCGCGCAAACCGGAGACGACGAGTTAAATAAAGTTGAAAAAGGCAAAAATTATGGCTGGCCGGCGATTCGCGGAGATCAAACAAAAGAGGGAATGGTGACACCTGTTATAAACTCAGGCAGAAAAACATGGGCGCCTTCAGGAATGGCGTTTAAATCAGGAAAATTGTATTTTGCCGGACTTCGCGGACAGGCAGTTTATACTTATAATCCTCAAACAGGAAGTTTAGAAACTAAATTTGAAAATCAATTTGGACGATTGCGCACGGTGGCAATTGGCAAAGATGAAGAGTTATATGTTCTGACAAGTAATACTGACGGAAGGGGAACGCCAAACTCAGACGACGATAAACTAATCAAGATTTGGTAGTGTAGTTTTATTACTACCCTCTAACCTTTTTTTGATGACAGAGCTGTATCCTTTTTGAAAATGAATCTTCTTTTGCTCCCAATGCTTTTTGTGGGAATGTTACTTTTTCTGCCTGCAAAAAATGTGCGCGCAGCCTCTTTCCCTTGGGGATCAGGGTTTTATATTAATCTCTATGGTGGGGGAGCAGACCCCAACGGGAATATCGGCGACTATAATGGGGAGGCGGCTTGTAATATTGCAACAGGAACATGTATAGCGCAAAATCGCTTAAACGGTCAATTTTACGAAAGTGGCAATGTCCAAAGATATATTTGCCGCGGCAAAGTTTTAAATTGCGATAACACATTTGCCGCCTCTGGGCTCATATCTGGTCCCGAATACGGGAAAACCTTGGATATGACAAATCCCGGTTGCGACAGAACTGTTCAATTGGATGTTTTTGACAAAAATATGGGAGGGACATTAAAAGGTTATATGACCTGGTATTCGGGGGACTGCTCTGCTGTTCGGGCCGCTGTGGTTCCCACACCGACACCTACAACAACGCCAACTTATGTCGCCCCAACCCCATCGCCTACTCCTCAACCTCTAACTCAATTGAGGAGACTTCCGCCAACTGGTATGGGTGCGGTCGGATGGCTTGCTCTTGGGCTTGTCCCTCTTGGTTTTCTTGCAATGAGAATAAAGAAAAAGTGAAGTAGATATACAACTCGTTTCAAAACTCGCGAATTAGGCCTGTGCTAAACATTTTGAAGCGAGGTTGGAGAAGCTGTTGTAACGGACTTTCTGGAAGAAAGGTCCGATATGTCGCAACTTTGTTGCGTCATGAAACAGCTTCATAAGTTAGCCGCTGTCATTCTGAGTGTTAGCGAAGAATCTCACACGAATGTGTGTGGCTCGAACCAGTCGAGAAACCCGTTCGCGGAGTTTACGGTAAGTTTGTCGGATCCGTTCAGGGTGACAAGGGGATAAGGGTGTGCAGTGGTATACTTTTTGTGATGTCTCTAGTTGACAAATATTTAAATGGCATTACGATGTACCGTTTGACGCTTTATTTTCTTCTTCTCTTGTGTGTTTTTGCAATTGCCTTTTCAGCTTTTGGACTCTTGCCGTTTTCTCCCTGGGCGTTTTTAGTTTCTATTTTTCTTCTTGTTGCTTCCTGCTGGCTTGCCAACACTGCTTTTGCAAAATTTTTCAATGCCCCCACAAATTTTGAATCGGTTTATGTCACTGCCCTGATTTTGAGTTTGATAATTACTCCTGCCACAGCTCTTTCTGACGTCTCGTTTTTATTCCTCGCCGCGCTTTTGGCGATGGCTTCAAAATACATTTTAGCCATTGGCAAAAAGCACATTTTCAATCCGGCGGCATTTTCGGTGGTTTTGACTGCTTTAACTCTGAAGCAGGCCGTAAGTTGGTGGGTGGGCACACCAGTTATGGCGGCTCCGGTTTTACTGGGAGGGTTATTAATTGCCAGAAAGACCAGAAAGTTTTGGTTGGTTTTTACTTTTCTTGTTGTATCATCAGTGTTTTTTTTCGCCTCCTTAAAACAGGTTTTCTTGAGCTCGCCATTACTTTTTTTTGCTTTTGTGATGTTAACCGAGCCGCAAACGGTGCCACCGACAAGAATTTTGCAGATGACCTATGGAGGGCTGGTGGGGCTTCTAACTTTTTACCAAGCCCCTGAAATTGCGTTGGTTTTGGGTAATATATTTTCGTATTTAATAAGCCCTAAGAAAAAACTATTACTCGCAGTGGACGAGAAAAGAAAGGTTGGCAACAGCATGTGGGACTTTATGTTTAAAACACCCAAAAAGTTAGAATATCAGCCCGGACAATATATGGAATGGACTCTGGCGCATAAAAATACAGATAGCCGTGGTAGCAGAAGATACTTTACGCTGTCTTCTTCGCCAACTGAAGACACAATTCGGGTAGGAGTGAAATTTGATCCAAACGGTTCAAGTTTTAAAAAAGCCATGTTTAATTTAAAAAAGGGAGATGAAATCGTAGCTTCCCACGTGACAGGAGAATTTACACTTCCTAAAGATCGGAGCAAAAAACTTGTTTTTGTGGCCGGAGGAATTGGGGTTACACCTTTTCGGAGCATGCTGAAATATTTATTGGATAAGAAAGAAAAACGGTCGGTAATTGTTTTTTACACCGAAGAGGCCGCGGACGATTTTGTGTACAAAGATGTTTTAGATAATGCGCAAAAAGAGTTGGGGATAAAGGTGGTTTACACGATAACTAACAGAGAGAATGTTCCGTCAAATTGGAAGGGGAAAGTGGGGAGGATAGATGTAAAAATGCTTGAGGAAGAAGTTCCCGATTCCCCCGAACGCCTATTCTTCCTCTCGGGACCGCATTCGATGGTTGAAGGCTTCCGCCAAACGCTTCTAGAAATGGGTGTTCCCAAAGGGCAAATCAAAGTCGATTTCTTTCCCGGTTACGCCTGAAAATTCACACCATTTGTGTTTTTTCTAAATATTTACCACTCTGGAAATAGCATTGACTGTTTTGAGAGAGGGGGTGAGTTTATATAAAATTACTAAACTTAGTTGCTTTTGTATTGGTATTAGTGGGAGCTTTGAATTGGGGGTTAGTGAGCTTGGTAAATGCTAACTTGGTTACATTGCTTCTTGGAGAAGGGACGACCTTAACATCGGTTGTTTATGATCTGGTCGGCTTATCCGCAGTGTATGTAGCAGTGACTATGCTGCCTAAGGTAGCAAAGATGTAAGTTGTGTGAAAGTAGAGCCCGTCGGGGTGAGAAACGCCTCTCCCCGCGGGCAGGTGTGTGAACTTGACAAGTTGGTATGTTGACGCAAAAAGTTTACCGCGTAGGTAATTCGATGGCTATTACTATTTCTAAACACCACGCTAAGGATTGCTGGTGTTTATACCAAATTCATGAAAATGGTTGACGAATTTGCGCAAGAACACGAAGATGTATTGCGCGAACTTGCTCGCCGATGAAAAAAATTCCCCGCAAGGTTATCCGCCTTACCCCTGAGCAAGTCTTGGCAATTCACGACCAAATGATAAAAAGGTTTGGCGGTTCCCATGGGGTACGGGATGTTGGGCTAATAGAGTCGGCGGTTGTAAGACCTCAAGCTACCTTTGACGGAGTCGATTTGTATACTTCTATTTTTGAGAAAGCTGCGGCACTTCTTCACTCAATTCTGAAAACCACGCATTCGTTGATGGGAACAAGCGTACTGCCGTTGCTTCCGCAGGTATCTTATTGAGATTAAATGGTTACCAACTAATCAACAAACACAAAGAAGAAGTCTTGTTTGCAAAAAAAGTTGAAAATGGCAATTTAACACTTAAAGAAATAGCTACCTGGCTTAAGAAGAATTCCACAAAACTGTAACTGCTTGAAAGTCATCTTGTCATCCTCAAGAAACTGTGGATCCAAGGGATGTCATCCCGCACTTGATGCGGGATCTATGTAGATGTTTGTATAAGAACCTCGGAAGAACCTTGTTGCTTTGCAATAGATTCCCGCTTTTGCGGGAATGACAGTTTGTGGCAGACCCCTCTTCTGTCAGATCGTCACCTGCAACTTGAGTAGTAATTGGAAAGAAGCTGTAGTTTTTGTGGCCAGGGGGTTTGCCAATCATCCTGCAGAATCCCGCCGGTGTCGCCGGAGTTTGGATTCCAATCCCAATAGAACGAACTGCAGATGCTACGGGCAACAAAGTAGCGCGTTAAGTTGTCCTGCAAACTTACGTCGGAAGAGCTTCCGCCGTTCGTGCCGTATTTTCCTCCCCATTCTCCGGGGATTATTGTATAACCTTTTTGGGCAAGATACCCGAACTGTTTATCCCAAATTGCGCTCATGTTGGCAGGAAAATTTGTGTCGGAAAAATAACTTTGCCAATAAACATCCGGACCGTAAATATGGGGAGAAAATACTAATTTGTTTTGAGGGATGCTTGATGTAGAGATGGGGTAACACGAAACAGGAGCAAAATTTTCTCCCCAGAAGTTTCCATATCCTGAAGAACAGTTGCTATTGGTGTCAACTCCTTCAACAAATATGACCAGATTAGGATTTGCTGCCAATACAGCACTGCCGGCACGTTCTGCTGCCAAATTCCAGTCTGTGGAAGTGTTCCCGCTGCCCCAGGTCGCTTTTCCATGCGGCTCGTTTTTCAAGTCTATCCCCAAAAAGTAGGGAAGATTTTTGTAACGGTTGGCTATAAGTTTAAGGTCAGAAATCCACTGGGCTTCTGAATAGTTGTCTGTGTACCAAAGTTCTGAAATAGAGTTGCAATCAGGGCGGTGGTGATCAAGCAAAATATGCAGGTTTTGGTTGTTTATGTCAGTCAAAATCTTATCTAAAACCTGCAAACTGTTAAGCCGTTCTAAATCAGGATTTAAGTTGTAGTTTATGGAATCTGTAGCCACACCTTGCAGGGTGGCCGGACAGATAGGAACTCTGACAGCGTTGAATTTCAGGCCTTTCATTTGCTTGACCATATCTTTCCAGTTTCTTGCCCAAAGTCCGTGGAAAACATGTGTACCAGTTTCTGCGCCGAACCAATTTATTCCGCGCAATGTAATTTTGCTACCGTTTTTATAAATACTGCCATTTTGAGTTGTGTAGCCTGTTGCAGTAACGGGTGCCACAGTTGGTGTGGGTGCAGGGGTTGGAGTAGGAGTTGGCGAAGGGGTGGAAGAAGGTGTGGAAGTTGGTGTGGGCGTGGACGCTATGGTTTCACCCAAATATATAGAATCCACAAAAACCGGGAATTCATACATTCCTTTTGCATCTTGGATAACTATACCTTTTATTTTGGTGTTTGCTCCATTCAAATCCGAAAGAGGAATTGTGTATTTTTTATATATGTTTACGCCAGGTTGACCGCCATAAGAATCAAGTGATCTAGGAGTAGAAAGCTGTTGATCAGATTCTCCCACAAGATAAACTTGAAATTTTTGGTCATTGTGATCTGCCTGAAGCGAGAAACTGAAGTGGGTGTAGGGGCCGGTATCAATGCTGGAATTTGCGTGAAGAGAGAGTCCAGCCCAACCAGCCCAAGGTTCCCACCATATGGATTTTGTACCGGATGCAACGGGCGCTGGGTTGGCAAAATTGATGTTGCTATTCCATGACCAATTGGACCAGGAAGGGTCAAGAGCATCCTCGTAAATTGTCAACGAGGAAGTTTGGGCGTGTGTTTTGGGGAAAGGGGAAAAGGCAAAAATGCAAACAAGGCCAACGAGAAGAAAAGGCAACAACAATTTTTTTGCGCGCGAAAAATATTGAGCAGGCATGGTTTAAAAACTGACAGGGGCGATGGTAACATGGAAGTTTCTTACAGTCAAGCTTTTTTTAAAGAGGCGCGTTTGTTCTTGGCAAATTCAATAAAAACTGGGATTAGTGAGGCAAAAATTATTCCAAAGACAGCATATTCAAAATTGTTTTTGATTATTGATAAGCCGCCAAAGAAATATCCGGCAAAAGTTAAGGATGTTACCCATAAGAATCCTCCGGTAATGTTAAAAAGTAGAAATGTGGGGTAATGCATTTTTCCTACTCCCGCTACAAATGGAGCGAATGTCCGAATTATTGGTACAAACCGTGCTAGAATGATAGTTTTGCCGCCGTGTTTTTGGCAAAACTTCTGTGTTTTTTCAAGATACTCTTTGTTAAAAAGTTTGGAATTTTCTCTAGTAAAAACACGGGTGCCAAATTGGTGGCCGGCCCAATAGTTAACAGTGTCTCCTAATATTGCTGCCGCCAGCAAAATAACATAAACAAGCCAGATGTTCAAAAAGTTGCTTCCTGCCAATGCGCCAATCACAAAAAGCAAGGAGTCGCCGGGTAAAAAGGGAGTTGCTACGAACCCAGTTTCGGCAAAAATTATTAAGAAGATAAAAACGTAAGTTAGAGGTCCAAAAACGTTGATCCAATAGGCCAGTTGGGTATCAAGATGCAGGAAAAACTTCAAAATCTCCACGGGATTTAGTATATCAGAGTTGACACACCAGTTGGCAACTAGTAGTTTGGGGTGTAATATTTCAGTGTCCCCGACACACATTTCTGGAATAGTGGAAAAATATGTTGTTTCAAGACAGGAGAGAAGCTGGCAGGAAGCTGGCAGAAGTGTTAACGCCTTACAAGGATAAAAATCCCATCGTTTTGGCTTTGCCCAGAGGTGGTGTGCCAGTAGGGTACGAGATTGCCAAGGCGTTAAATGCTCCACTTGACGTGTTGGTGGTCCGCAAAATTGGTGCCCCACGTCAAAGGGAGTTTGGTATAGGAGCTGTTGCGCCCCAAGGCATAAAAGTCTTGGACAAAATGGCATTGCAGAATTTAGGGGTTGCCAAAAAGGATGTGGTACAAATTGAGAATGAAGCGAGGAGGGAGCTTGAAAGACAGCTTAGGCTGTACAGAGGAGTGACGAAATATCCAGCTTTGGGGGGTAAAACTGTAATTTTAGTTGATGACGGGCTTGCAACAGGTGTGACAGCAATGGCGGCTATTAAGTTTATTCTGAGGGAAAACCCGCGAAAAATAATTATTGCCCTTCCTGTTTGCGCTCCGGAGTCTATGGGAGCAATTAACTCTTTGATTTGTCCAACTAAAGATAAAGTGTTCTGCCTGTTTGCCCCATATGGCATGGGTGCAATCGGGTTTTGGTATCGCAACTTTGCCCCAGTAGCTGATGAAGAGGTGCTTCGGTTGTTAAAACGGGCGAAAAAGTTAAAATGATTTATACAAAAGTAAGTGCAGTGCCTTTGTTGTTCGCTCTGCCTGTTCTTCCTATTCTGTGAGTATAATCTTCGTAAGTTTTTGGGATTTCATAGTTGATAACATGGGTGACGTTGGGAATGTCTAAGCCGCGGGAGGCGACATCGGTTGCCAAAAGTACCTGGAGCAGGCCTTGCTTAAACTCCTGGACTGCTCTAAGTCTGGCACCTTGAGTCTTGTTTCCATGAATGGCGGCTGCCCGAAAACCTCTGTTTACAAGCTCCTTAGTTAGTCTTTCTACGTTCCATTTTGTAGCTCCAAAGATTAATACTTTATCAAACCCTTTTTGAATGAGGAGCTGGTGAAGTTGGTCAACTTTCTTGTTTTTGTCCATTACGCGCACAACATCCTGATCAACAAGGTCTGCCGTCTCGCCGGTTTTAACAGAAACTGTAACTGGATTTTTAACAAAAGATTGCAGGATGTGATTTACTTTTGCAGAAATTGTGGCAGAGAAGAATAACGACTGACGCTCCCTCGATAAAAGGGATATGAAAAACTCGACATCTCGAATAAACCCGATATCAACCATTAAGTCTACTTCATCCAAAATTACATTCCCGAAATTGGAGAGATTTAGGCATTTTCTATTAATTAAGTCGCGAATTCTACCTGGTGTTCCAATTACAAAATGCGGGTTTCGGTAAAGTTCTTGGGCTTGTCTGTTTAGATTTGCTCCGCCAATTAACAAAGTTGAATAAATGCCGAGGTTTTGCGCAAAAAATCTCAATTCCTCATTAATCTGTTGAGCCAATTCACGGGTGGGAGTGACAATGAACACGCGCTCACTTCTATACGAAGTTGAAGAGAAATTCTGATTTCTTTTACGCGTAGCCGAAGAGAAATTCTGATTTCTTTTATTTTTGAAAACTTTATCAATCATGGGGAGAAGAAAAGCCGCAGTTTTGCCGGTTCCGGTGTTTGCCAACCCAATCAAATCTTTGCCTTCTAAAATCGCAGGGATGGATTGGTCTTGAATGGGAGTGGGGGACGCATAGCCCTTTTTGGTAATATTTCTTACAACTTCCGGGCAAAACCCGAATCCTTCGAAAGAATTTCTTGGGGTGTAAGACTCTGCAACGCACGTATCTGCCGCTTTGTGAATGAAGCGATTGATGTCCAGTCTGTTGCCGCCAAAATTGCCACCTTGTCGGCGCCGTCTGCCTACACGAAAATTACCACGAAAATTGTTTGACATATTTTGTTTGATTTTTGGCTTGAAAGAATTTGTTAACGGTGGGGCTTTTTCAAGAAGCACTTAAGTTAATGAGCTTGTCAAGTAGAGGAATCTAAATACAGCTCGAATCTTTAACCAACTAGAGGTAGTATATCACAAACCCTATAATTTTACCAGTTTCGATTACTATTGAACATCAAGGAGGGTTAGTTCTGAAGGAGGCTCTATGCCTGAGTTATCTTCAAGAACTTTAATTCTTTTTTCTAATTTTCTTGCGTTATCGCCATTCATTTTGTACATATCTCCGTAAACACTTATTGTTGTTTCCATACTTACTACTGAGGATTCCAGCACGTCTACTTTTTCAATGAGCGACTTTAGTGTTTTAGTGTGTGAGTTGAGTATTGCAGTATGCCCATCCAAGGTTTTTTTAATTGGCTTGAGGGCTTCTTCTAGCAACTTTTTTAATTCATCTTTGTCCATATATTAATGCTATCAAGAGAGTCGATTATTTACAATATAGCTAACGAGTTATATCTGTATCATGTTTTAAGCTAGGGAGCTATAAGTTCCTTTTGCTTTGAGACCTTAACCCGCATCCACAACCCTTGTACTTGGTATAAGAATGACTCGGTTGCAAATGCAGTGTATTTCCCCCGTTGGTCTGTATAGAGGCTAGCAACAGTATTGCCCAAATCCGGCATT
The DNA here is from genome assembly GCA_001816385.1 of Candidatus Blackburnbacteria bacterium RIFCSPHIGHO2_01_FULL_43_15b. Lineage (GTDB taxonomy): Bacteria > Patescibacteriota > Microgenomatia > UBA8517 > UBA10165 > 01-FULL-43-15b. The sequence continues at coordinate 5,181 of MHBW01000001.1, read as the reverse complement.
GCCATAGCACGATTTTACCACGGAGTCACTTAAAGAGGGGGATTAGAGTGTGGACTTGGGGTGGGTAGTATTAATGAAAAATTAAAGCAGGTTTCAAGTTTTGTGCAAAATCCTGATAAGTATCCGTACTAAAAGTTAACGCCCCGCCTTTTCCTGTGTACTCGATTTTAGTCAGGTCAAAAAGGTACTCCTGGTATGTTCGACCCGAAAAGACTGCACTGGCTACGATTCCTGTACTGTCTCCAAGTTGCTCCACAGAAACCACTCCTGGCGGAAGTTGTCCCGACTCGCCAATCATTAAATTTGTTAGCTCGCCCACCAGAACCCCGTTTACCACTGCTTCAGGTAGGTATAGATTATAAAAAGGTGTATTTAATCCGTCATGAATGCTTAAACGTATGGCTTTATTTTGAGGGCTGGTTATGCCAAAAACTGCCGGGTCATTTCGATTAACTGGAGTATCCGAAAGAAAGACTCGGGAATATTTAGGTAATTTGCCACCCCGTGCGGCGATTAAGTTCACATTTTTTTCAAACGCTGAGTAATCAAAATCAAAAACGCGTCTGGTCTCAAAAATTAAAACGTCCATGCGACCGTCTTGGTTATCTTTAAAAAAACGCAGAGGTATGACCCTTTTTATTTTTCCAAACTCTGTTGTATTTTTCTGCCTCTCGCGCACGAGCAACGTTATTCCCGTTCCGGCTCCAGCTGCGGCCAGATATGCCCCGATAAGCGTTCTTCGGCGAAAAGTTAGCCCTTTTCTTATCCGTATTGCGTCATCCAGATCCCGCTGTCTTCTCCAGTTGAGAACTGCCCGTCCTTTTAAATTGTTTATTGTTCCTTGGGCAGCCACCTCAGCTGGTGTCGCAACACCTAAAAATATTTCTTTAAAGCGCATTTTAATTAACCGTCGCGCGATTGTAACATGAACTTGATAAAGTGGTATAGTGAATTAATGCCCAAACAAAAAAATAAAACAGCTGGCAAGTGTGGCTTTTCTCATCTGATAGCTTTGATGGGACTTGTCGTAGTTTTGGCTTTTATTCTTTTGCCAAACTCCTACCTTATTAAAAAGAAACCACCGTGTGCCAATTCTATTAGTTGCACCCAAAGCTTTGGGCTCAAAGTAGAGAATGACGTAGTAGGCATCTTTAACGGCCAAAAAATAACACCTCCCCAAATTGATCTTGCCCAAAAAGAAACTCCAACGCGCGTATTGGGCGACTCAGCTTCAGCAGGGAAGCGTGTTGAAGTTGACCTGACAACACAAACATTGAAAGCTTACGAGGGGGATAAGCTTTTTATGGAAACTTTAATTTCCTCGGGTAAATGGTTCCCGACGCCGCCAGGGGAATATGATGTTTGGGTAAAATTAAGAGCTACAAGAATGTCCGGAGGAGAAGGCGCCGACTATTACGACCTTCCCAATGTTCCTTATGTTATGTTTTTCTATAACAAAGATGTTGGTAGAATGCGTGGCTTTAGTCTACATGGAGCTTACTGGCATAATAATTTTGGGCATCCCATGAGCCACGGATGCGTTAATATGAGAATAGCTGACGCGCAAAAACTTTATGATTGGATAAACCCTCCGACAAAAAGCAATACGACATATGCCGACAAAGACAATCCTGGAACGAAAGTAATTATCTATGGTCAAGCGCCTTAGCCTATTTTTTCTATTTCTAATACTAGTTATTGGGCTTTCTGCAAAGAGGCTGCCTGTGCAATTATCTATGGCACCTTTGGTGAGTCCAATACCCACACCAACGCCTGTTCCGGAATTACCCAAGGTTATGAATGTTGAATCTCCTGACATGAAACAAACACTTACCATGAAAGAGCAAAAGAATGGCAGTTCCGTTACGCACACTTTCTTAACATCCGGCGAAAAAGAACACGCTCAACAGCAAGTATTTACAAAGACTGTTGACTTGCCAAAAACAATCACCATCCCATTTAATGCCTGGTCTCCTGGAGGAAATAAGTATTTCTTTTTGAAAGAGACGGGCAGCGGTCTTGACAGCTATATTGTTTTAACCTCTCTTGGCAAACCAGTCGCCAGGGATCTCCAAACTGTGGTTGTGGAAGAATTATTTGCTCAAAAATATGCGGATTACAAGATTACCGATGTAACCGGCTGGGCCGCCCCGACACTTCTGGTTGTAAATACTGATAAGCTCGATGGAACCGTCGGCCCGTCATTTTGGTTTGACGTTGCGTCATTATCGTTTACCAGGCTTTCTACACGTTTCAACTAAACTGGTCAAGTAAAAATTTCATCTGGAAACTTGTTCAAGGTATCCATCAATGGCGTCTGAAGAAGACATTGTTGTAGCCTTTTGTTTAATATATTCAAGGCCTTTTATTACATCAGCTACAGACAACGCGATTCCTCTTTTGGCTGTTGCCCGAACTAAATCAAATATATTATAAGCCTTGCTAATACTAAAATTTCCAGCGTCAATTGGTTGTTGCGGTCTGAATTTAACCTGATCAAGAAAATTAGCGATTTCTTCTGGATTATATCCATATAACATTAATGCTTTTCCCAAATCCGCGGCATCTTCGATGAGAACCGACCGTTCTAACACTCCGGCAAAATTAGGGCTTGGTTGTCTGTTGTTAAAAACTTTTGCAGGGACTTCTGGCCTTTCGACCTCAATAGCGCTTTTAGCAGGTTGAGCCGGGTTAAAATTCCCGAGGACAGCCCTAATTTCACTTATATAGCTTTGTGCTACACCCGCAATTAACTCTCGCCAAAAACCATTTGGATTACTCTCACACGCGGCAATATATTTTCCATAAACTTCTCGTACTATGTTTGGCGATAAAGTGAAACTAAGCCCTCCCGAATTTAGCCACTTTTCCATAAGAACTATTTCAAAAGCGACTCGTCCATCAAAACCGTACTCTTTATTTTCGGTGACTAAATCTTGTAGGGATCTTCTTGCATCCAGAGGGAACTGGTTTGACCAGTTTGTAAAATCTTCCTGGGACATAACTGGAACTTCTTCGGGGGATTGATCAAGAGATAAAGCAGTTTTGTCTGGAGCGGCATGTGCTGTAGCGGGTTTAAGTAAGACAGCCATAGCTAATGTTATTATTGTGGCTCCAATACCAATTAAACGTCCTGCCAACGAAGGAGACCTAGAAGTCGTTTTCGGTTTTTGGTTGGTCAGAAAAGGATTGTTGTCCCGTTCAATTGGTTTTAACCATTGCCGCCCAAACCGTGGTGGCTCTGATACTACTGGTTGCGATGCAGCTGTATATACAATTTGTGGATGTCTGTGATCAAGAAAAACAGTTCCTTTTCCATTCGGTTCTACCGTCATGAATGGCTCACCATCAATTGTACCTATGAGTGTTGGCATGCCTGATTGTTCTTGTGCAACTTTAGCTTGTTCAAAAGACAATTTTTCCTTGTTGCGGATAGTTCTGGCAGCGGCCTCCTGTCTTGACCTTGTAGACATTACAAAGGCTAAACCTGCGCAAAACCGAGCTTTTTCTTCCATCGTGAGTCCGGCAAAATCTTTACCTCCACTTTCACTGGCTGTCCGGACTGCTTGAGCAATTAAGCTACGTTTGTCAGGAGCCTTTCCTAATCTTGCTCCAGGCTGTAAAAGCGTTAAAGCTTGTGAGCACCTTCTGTCCAGATTGTTCGGATTTAGCTGTTTGGGCAAAATATTTTGACCTGAATAGATTTCAAAAAGTTGTTTGTTGGAACGGCCGACCAGGAGGTCGCGATATCTTTCTTGCATAAGTGGTGCGATTTTATACCTACAGCCTTAAATTGTCAAAAACCACCCCGTCCTTAAAAAAGACAAACGCCCAAAAAAGTTGTAAAATTGCCCCGTGACTTTAGAGCGTAATGAATTTAGAGAGGCTGTGGAGGAGGCTGCTGTGATTATTAAAGAAAATAGAGCGATTCTCGTAAGTGTAACAATGGGTACTGCGCGCAATATCGGGTGGGTTCTGGTCAGCACCCTGGCTGTCCACAGGATGGAAAGGCAACCGGTTCCTGAATTTGCCGAAGGCATGATGAAAGGTCTTGAAGAGGTGGTACCGTGGGAATTAATCGAAGATGCACAGCAAGGGGATTTATCTTTGGAAGTACAAGTCTTGGTGAGTTTCGGTAGTGGGTCAATTTGAAATTAAGTATTAATCTTGCTTGACTGCTTATGCACCCCATGCTACTATTTCTTCATGGACGTAAACAAGCTTGCGCACAAGATAGTTAAAAAGGCTACAGAAGATAAAAACCCTGCCGCCGTGGCATTAGGAAGACTTGGTGGTTTAATAGGTGGACATGCACGAGCAAAGAAACTTACTGCAAAACGAAAAAAAGAAATTGCCAAAAAAGCTGCAAAGGCTCGATGGTCAAGGTAAGTAAACTTAATCAGCTTCTGCTTTTACCTTGTTCCTTATTCTCTGTATCAACTTATGGGTATTCCCATGCTTCAAGAGTCCTAAATAGGAAGCAATCGTTTCTTTTGAATTATTATATTTTATTCTTTTGAACATTCTTCGTTTTGTTGCAGTTCGCAATACTCTGTGATGTGGGAAGTGAATCCAGCCTAAGAAATCCATCCCAGAGGATAATTTTTTAATGAAAACTTTATCACTATGCAGAGAGAGTTTTAATTCACCACTTAAAAAGTAAGACACTTGAGGAATAAGATTTTCTAGATATGATTTATCCCGATGCAAAACTACAAAATCATCACAATACCTTATGTAATATTTAACCTTTAGATCTCTTTTAACAAACTGGTCGAACTCATTCATATAGACATTGATTAGGAGCTGGCTGGTAACATTTCCAAGTGGTAAACCTACTCCTTTTTGGCTTCCTGTACAGAAGCTGTCAATAATAGTACCTAAAAGCCACAAGATGTTTTCATCCTCAATATATTTCCATAAAATATCTTTTAAAACTTGGTGGTCAATATTGGCAAAAAATTTTCTGATATCACACTTTAATACCCAACATATTTTGGTGTTATTAGCAGACACCGCCCAGGATAGTTTTCTGAATCTATTTATTGCCTTATGTGTTCCTTTATTAACTTGGCATGAGTAAGAATCTGTCAAGTACCCCATTCATGAAGACATTATTCTCTAACTAACTCTGCATAAACGGCAGGAGGCATTTTGAGCTTAGTATGGATCCTATCATAA